>NZ_JALDUA010000005.1:0-166951 GCF_023109155.1 Streptococcus oralis
GTGTCTTAACCCCTTGACCAACGGACCTTGAGCTTTTCAACTCTTTCTATTATACCTACTTTTTTACCTTTGTCAAGAACTTTTTTTCTCTTTACCGAAATTCTGAAAAGATAAAGGAAAGAGCCAGTTAAACTGACTCCTTCCTTTATCTTTCCAATTAGTCGCGCGTTCCTCTCCCCACCAGTAAGGGATCAATTCGGCAACCTTAATTGTTTTTCTTGTTTCGTAGTCCATCATGAACTCTGCTTCTTTATTTTCAGTATTCAATTCTAAGAGAAATTCTCTGCAAGCGCCACAGGGCATACCTGATCCTTCGCCGTAGGGAGGTTTGTCTCGAAAGGCGAGGATTTTCTTAACTTTGGTTTGTCCTGAAAATTGATACATATTGAAGAGAGCCGCTCGTTCTGCACAGAGATGAAAAACGCCACAAGTGCCCTCCATACAAAATCCTGTGAAGATCTGACCATCTTCTGCTTCTACTGCAGCAACAACATGGTTAGCATAAACAAAGTCAGAAACTTCATGAGGATTGTATAAGGCTCGTGCTTCTTCATACATTTTTTCCCATGTATCCATCGGAAGTCCTTTTTATTTAGAAATCTCTTTCAGTATGTTTTCAATATGCTGGATTGACTTTTCACGTCCGAGTAAGAAAATGGTATCTGGTAATTCTGGTCCATGCATTTCACCTGAAACGGCAATACGAATCGGCATGAAGAGGTTTTTCCCTTTGATACCTGTTTCTTTTTGAACTGCTTTGATTTGTGGGAAGATGTTTTCTGTCACAAATTCCTCATCTGTCATGGCTTCTAGTTTCGCTTTGAAGGCTTCTAGAACAACAGGAACGGTTTCTCCTGCCATGACCTCGCGCTCAGCATCTGTCAGCTCTGGGAAGTCTGAGAAGAAAAGGTCTGTCAATGGAACGATTTCATCCACTGACTTCATTTGTGGTTTGTAGAGTTCCACCAATTTTTCGGCCTTGTCAGTCAAGCGTCCTGCTTCTTCTAGGAATGGTTTTGCCATTTCAAAGATGGTTGCTAAGTCAGCTCTCTTGATGTAATCATTGCTCATCCAGTCCAGTTTCTTCTGGTCGAAGGCTGCTGGAGACTTGCTAAGGCGGTTTTCATCAAAGAGTTTAATCAATTCCTCACGAGAGAAGATTTCGTCTTCCCCACCAGGGTTCCAGCCAAGAAGGGCGATAAAGTTAAACACAGCTTCTGGCAAATAGCCTTTCTTACGGTAGTCTTCAATAAACTGAAGGGTATTGGTGTCCCGTTTAGACAATTTTTTACCCGTTTCAGAGTTGATAATCAAAGTCATGTGACCGAACTCTGGTGCTTCCCAACCAAGTGCTTCATAGACCATAAGCTGTTTTGGTGTGTTGGCAATGTGGTCATCGCCACGGATAACATGAGAGATTTGCATATCATGGTCATCAATAACAACGGCAAAGTTGTAAGTTGGGTAACCGTCTTTCTTTTGAATTACCCAGTCGCCACCGATGTTACCACCTTCAAATTCGATATCTCCTTTGACCATATCATGCCATTTGTAGATACCAGATTCATTAACAGCCAAACGAACCGTTGGGATGATTCCTGCTTCTTCACGTTCTGCGATATAAGCTGCTTTTTCTTCTTCGCTCATGCCGAGATATTCATTGATGTAGCGTGGTGTTTCGCCAGCTGCTTCTTGGCGTTCACGTTCAGCCGCCAACTCTTCTTCTGTAACGTATGATTTGTAAGCTTTTCCTTCAGCTAACAATTGGTCGATGTATTTTTGATAGAGTTCCAAACGCTCTGATTGGCGATAGTTTTCATGTGTCTCTGGGCTTTCATCCCAATCCATGCCTAACCAACAAAGGTTTTCAAGCTGTGAACGTTCACCATCCTCAACATGACGTTTACGGTCAGTATCTTCGATACGAATGATAAAAGTTCCGCCATGATGGCGTGCGTAAAGGTAGTTAAACAATGCTGTACGGGCATTTCCGATGTGTAGTAGTCCTGTTGGACTTGGTGCGTAGCGTACGCGGATATCTTTTGACATAGTTTCTCCTATAAAGTCTCTAGGCGTCTGCCTTTTTGCTTTCTATATTATATCACAAGTCTCGCCTGAGTCCAATGTCTACGAATAAAGAGAGTAAAAAGAGTGGACAAACCACTCTTTTCTTCTATTATAGACGTGCGTTAAGTTCTTTACTCAATTCTTCAAATCCTGGTTTTCCAAGAAGGGCAAACATGTTACGTTTGTAAGCTTCAACACCTGGTTGGTCAAATGGGTTGATGGCATTCAAGTAACCTGAAAGGGCGATAGCCAATTCGAAGAAGTAGATAGTGTAACCAAGAGTGAAAGCGTCTTGCTCTGGAAGAGTCACGTACATGTTTGGTACATCACCATCTGTGTGGGCAAGAAGAACACCATCAGTTGCTTTTTTGTTTACAAAGTCAACGTCTTTTCCTTGAAGGTAACCAAGTCCATCAAGATCTTCTTCCAAAGTAGGAATGATCACGTTCTTACGTGGTTTGTCAACACGGACAACTGTTTCAAACATGATGCGAGTTCCTTCTTGGATAAATTGACCAAGTGAGTGCAAGTCAGTTGAGAAGTTGGCTGAAGTTGGGTAAATACCTTTTTGGTCTTTCCCTTCTGACTCACCAGCCAATTGTTTCCACCATTCTGAGAAGTATTGAAGCGATGGCTCGTAGTTTACCAAGATTTCAGTCGCATAGCCTTTGCGGTAAAGGATGTTACGAACTGCTGCGTATTGGTAAGCTTCATTTTCTGAAAGTTTATCTGAAGTGTAGTCTTTACGAGCTGCGTTCGCACCTTCCATAAGGGCTTTAATGTCAGCACCTGATGCAGCGATTGGAAGCAATCCAACTGCTGTCAATACTGAGAAGCGTCCACCGATGTCATCTGGAACCACAAATGTTTCCCAACCGTTGGCATCTGCTTCAACCTTAACAGCACCTTTTTGGCGGTCAGTTGTAGCGTAGATACGTTTGTTAGCTTCTTCTTGACCGTATTTCTTAACCAAGAGTTCTTTGAAGACACGGAAAGCAATTGCTGGTTCTGTTGTTGTACCTGATTTAGAAATCACGTTTACTGAGAAGTCTTTGTCAGCTACGTACTCTACCAAGTCAGCAAGGTAAGTAGATGAGATTGAGTTCCCAGCATAAAGGATTTGTGGAGCTTTGCGTTCTTCTTTTGTTTGCAAGTTAGCAAAGTGGTGGTTCAAGAAGTCGATGGCTGCTTTGGCACCAAGGTAAGATCCACCGATACCGATCACAACCAAAACATCGCTGTCTGATTTGATTTGCTCAGCAGCTTTCAAGATGCGGTCGAATTCTTCGCGGTCATAATTTTCAGGAAGGTCCAACCAACCCAAAAAGTCGCTACCAGCACCAGTTCCTTTACGAATCAAATCGGCTGCAGCTGTTACTTGTGCTTGCATGTATTCCACTTCATGTGGGGCAACAAATTTGTCTAAAGCTTTTGAATAATCAAATTTAATATGTGACATGATAATCCTCCAAAATTTCTTCTTTTCTATCATAACGCTTACCTTCGATTTTTTCAAGCTTTTTTATTGAATTTGCCCAATTTTTATCAGAATTCAAACGTTTGCGTAAATTTGCTAAAATATAAAAAATCTGAAAGGACGAATAAAAACGGCTAGAGTCTCTAACCGTTACAATTCATTTAATAAATACTCAAATAGTTCTAAATTGCCATCTTCTTCATTGACCAGAAACTCTGGATGCCACTGCAAACCGATGATACGGTGCTCGTCGATAGACTCAATCGCTTCAATAGTCTGGTCTCGAGGATCCACCGCTGTCACACGGAAATTAGGCGCCAGATCTTTAATACTTTGACGATGGACTGAGTTGACCTGACTTTCTTTTCCGAACAACTTAGCCACCACGCTTCCTTCTACTGTCTCAATAGAATGAGAGGTTCCAAAAGGCAAACCTTGCCAGTGACCTTCAATTTCTTGGTGAAGAGTGCCACCAAAAGCAACATTGACCAGCTGAACCCCACGGCAGATTGCCAAAATGGGCTTATTCTGATGAAGTGCTTCTCTCAAGAGTGCCAATTCAAATTCATCACGGACTAGGTTGTAATCGTCGCTCTCAATGGTCTTTTTCTCTCCATAAAACTGAGGATGGACATTTTGCCCACCTGTCAAGATGAGTTTGTCGATCATTTCCACATAATCGCGAACAATGGACTCATCTCCTACAGGAATCACTAAAGGGAGACCGCCGACTTGACGAATGCTCTCTGCGAATTTACAGGATACAGATGAGTGGATGTTTTTCCCTTCTGCATCTACAGGACATAGATTTGCAGCAACTCCTACAACCGTTCTAGCCATGATGTGTCTCCTTTCAATTTTCTAACGATAGTCCTATCTTATCATTCAAGCTCTCTGCTGTCTAATATGTTTTTTTAAAGACCGTGATAAGTATTTTTTATGGATAAGAAAGAAGTTGCCCAAGAGGACAACTTCTTTCTTATTCGAAGACAAATTGATTGTGATACAGTTCTGAGTAGAAGCCGCCGAGCTTGAGCAACTCGTGATGATTTCCACGTTCAATGACCTCTCCATCTTTGAGGACAATAATCTGATCGGCATTGAGGATGGTCTTTAAACGATGGGCAATGACAAAACTGGTTCGTCCTGCCACAACCGCCTCCATGGCATGTTGAATCTTGCTTTCTGTTACGGTATCCACATTGGAAGTCGCTTCATCTAAGATTAAAACTTGGGGATCTGTCATCAAGGTCCGAGCAATGGAAATCAATTGTTTCTGACCAGTTGAGAAGATGTTTTGCTCATCATCAATAAGGGTATCATACTTATCAGGCAAGCTTTCGATGTAGTCATGAATATGAGTTGCCTTAGCAGCTGCTTCGACCATTTCCTGACTGGCATCTGGCACACCAAAGCGGATATTGTCTCGGATTGTTCCACTAAACAAGACCGAATCCTGCAGGACAATCCCGACCTTGCTCCGCAGGCTGTCCAAGTCGTAGTCTCGGATATCTTTGCCATCAAAGGAAATGCTACCTGCATCCACATCGTAGAAGCGATTGATGAGGTTCATGATGGTCGTTTTCCCTGAACCAGTCGGACCGACAACTGCTACCATCTGCCCCTTAGGAGCTGAAATGCTAACATCTTTCAAAATCGGCTTGTCAGGCACATAAGAGAAATCAATATGACTGATTTCAACACCTTCTCGTAATTCCGTAAATGCTGGTGCATTTTGCGGGCGAATCTCTTCTTCTGCATCAAACATTTCTTGGATACGATCCGCCCCAGTAAAGGCCAACTGGAGGCTCCCCCAACTCGCAGCCACCTGGATAATCGGCTGGTAGTACTGCTGAGAAAATTGGGTAAACATGACGATCAAACCTAGGGCTGTCGTTGTTTCGATACTTGGATCGTTCAGCAAGACCGCAGAACCTGCAAAAATAACGATGGCTGTATTAACCAAACTCATCCCATTCATAACAGGAAAGAGGATTCCTGAGAACATTCTCCCTTTAAAGGTTGCCTTGCGCACGCGCTCATTTCGCTCCACAAAGCCTGCTACGATGTCGTTTTGAATTCCTTGTACAATAACAGCTTTCTGCCCTGAAATACTTTCATCCATGTAGGCGTTGAGTTTCCCAACCTCTTTTTGCTGGAGATTGGTGTATTTGCGGGCCATTTTCACAATGAAGACCAACATGAGAAAGGCCACTGGAGTGCTGGCTACTGTTATCAGGGCTAGCGTCATATTTTTTGAAAACATGACAAAAATCAAACCGATGTAAAGAGCAATATTGCTCATAACCTGAACTAGACTTTCATTGAAGGCTTGAAGGATATTGTCTAAGTCACTAGTGAAGCGAGAAAGGATATCGCCATCCTGATGGCGGTCAAAGAAAGAAACCGTCAAACGAGAAAGTTTGCCAAAGAGGCCCTTACGCATCTCATTAGTTGACTCAGCAATTACACGGGTCATCAAGGCCATGTAAATCAAACTGGACACTACCAAAACCAGCACAACCAGGGCTAGATTCAGCATCAGAGCTGACAAACTTTGCCAGGCTAGTTCGGAAGTCCCATTTTGATAAGCTAGAACCAGATTAGCGAGCTCCGTCACTGCTTGACCTGAAAAAACAGGAAAGAGGGCTTGGGCAATTGTCGCAATCGCAACCATCAGAATCACAATGGCAAAGGAGAACTTGTAAACTTTAAAATAATTCCAGAAAAATCGAACAGTTTTCATTTTATTCCTCCTTTCCCTTTTGTGTTTCGTAGATTTCACGGTAGATGGCATTGTTAGCTACCAAGTCTGCATGCCGTCCTTCTCCAATCAAGCGCCCTTGGTCCAAGACCAAAATCTTGTCTGCATGGACGACTGAACTGATTTTTTGAGCGATGATAATCGTTGTTGTCCCTTTCAGGTCTTTGTTCAAAGCCTCCTGAACGAGTCTCTCTGACTTGGCATCCAAGGCTGAAGTCGAATCGTCAAAAATCAGGATACGGGGATTGCTGACAATCCCACGGGCAATCGACATCCGTTGCTTTTGTCCACCAGAAAAGTTGGTGCCACGTTCTTCGACCTGACTCTCAAATTTGTTTTCCATACGCCCAATAAATTCGCTGGCTTGAGCAATTCGTGCTGCACGTTCCATTTCTGACACGCTGGCATTGCCTTTTCCTTGACGAAGATTATCTGCAATGGTCCCGCTAAAGAGAATAGCACGTTGCAAGACGATGGAAACTGTTTTACGTAAGGTTCCCTCGCTGACGTCTCGAATATCCTTGCCACCAATCTTAATAGATCCCTCCTGTGGATCAAACAGTCGTGGAATTAACTGAGCCAAGGTAGACTTCCCTGCTCCAGTAGCCCCAACCACACCGACCATCTGACCGGGCGCAATATCAAAGCTTACATTCTTCAGCATAGGCTCGTCATCATTGGGATAGGTAAAGGTCACATTTTTAAAAGAGAGACTTCCTTCTAACTCTTCATCTGGGAGATCTTTAAAGGTCATCGCTGGCTCGGTATCTAGAATTTCGCGGATACGACGCAAGGAAATCATGGCACGACTGACAGAATTCCCTAAAAATCCAACCATGATGATGGTAAAGATAATCTGGCTGAGATAGTTGATAAAGGAAGCAATCGAGCCCACTACAGACGGATCTGACTGAGCCATTCCAGCCACCAACCAGATAGAGAGGAAGACCGCTCCATAGCCGACTAGCATCATAACGGGTTCTATAACTGAGAAGGCATAACCGATATAAAGATTTTGGCCGAGAAGTTCATCAGAAACATCGGTAAATTTGTCAAATTGTGCTTTTTCTTGTACAAAGGATTTGACCACGCGCACACCACGTAGATTTTCCTTGGCGATAGCATTGATCCGTTCAAGAAGGGTTTGAAACTTAGCAAATCGTGGCCCCATCATTCCCATCATGATAGCAGTTAGTGCAAAGATTAGGAGCACCATGAGGACAATCACCCACCAAAGTGACGGAAGAGTGTGAACCGCCAAGATAAAGGAACCGATAAAGAGAAGAGGGAGACGGAAGAGAATTTGAAAAGCCATCATCACCACGTTCTGAATTTGGTTGATATCATTGGTCATACGGACGACAAGGTTCCCCGCATTGAATTGCTCGATATTGGCATAAGAAAAAGTCTGGATCTTGCGAAAAGCGTCTTCACGAAGGTCCGAAGACACTCCTTGAGCAATGTAGGCTGCAAGTGTTACATTGACCCCACCTGCAACCAGACCGACTAGGGCTACTCCTATCAGCCAAGCGCCAATACTATAAATAGCCTCATTTTGACCGGCCAGCAAAGCCTCTAACACCTCTTGCAAATAGCGCGGTTGCAAGAGCGAACTCGCAACCATCAAGCCTGTCATCATTAAGGATGCCAAGGCCTGCCATTTATAGGTTTTTATTTTTTTAATGAGCATATTTCCTCCTAATAAAATAGATAAAGGGAGCGACATCCTGCGTCAGCTCCTTCTCATTCGTTCATATTGATGCTATTCTAGCAAAAAAGAGGCATCTTGTCAAAGAAGTCTCCTTATTATAAATTAGTGCGCTTTCATCTACAGGTGATGCATGAAAAGGCTTTTTATGGTAAAATGAAAGGAAGAACTCTTACAAGGAGGAAAAGATGAAGAAACAAACCATCGCTGTCTTGGGTCCTGGTTCTTGGGGAACTGCCCTTTCGCAGGTCCTAAACGACAATGGACACGAGGTTCGAATTTGGGGAAATATTTCTGACCAAATTGATGAAATCAATAACCAACATACAAACAAACGCTACTTCAAAGATATCCTACTCGACGAAAAAATCAAAGCCTATCATGACTTGGAAGAAACACTAAAGGATGTGGATGCTGTTTTATTTGTGGTCCCAACAAAAGTAACGAGACTGGTTGCCCAACAAGTAGCAAAGGTGCTTGATCACAAGGTTGTCATCATGCATGCCTCCAAAGGATTGGAACCAGATAGCCACAAACGTCTATCAACTATTCTTGAAGAGGAAATTCCAGTCGATCTCCGTAGTGAAGTCGTCGTTGTTTCAGGACCTAGCCATGCTGAGGAAACTATTGTGCGGGATATTACTTTGATCACTGCAGCCTCTAAAGACCTTGAAACGGCCCAGTACGTCCAAAATCTCTTTAGCAATCACTACTTCCGTCTCTATACTAATACGGATGTTATCGGAGTTGAAACCGCTGGTGCTCTCAAAAACATTATCGCAGTTGGCGCTGGAGCACTACATGGTCTAGGATTTGGCGACAATGCCAAGGCGGCTATCATTGCCCGTGGCTTGGCTGAAATCACCCGTCTAGGGGTCGCTCTGGGAGCTAATCCTCTGACTTATAGCGGTCTTTCTGGAGTTGGAGATTTGATTGTAACGGGGACATCTGTCCACTCTCGTAACTGGAGGGCAGGTGATGCTCTCGGTCGTGGAGAATCCCTCGCAGACATCGAAGCTAATATGGGCATGGTCATCGAAGGAATCTCAACAACTCGAGCAGCTTACGAACTAGCTCAGGAATTGGGTGTCTACATGCCAATCACACAGGCTATTTACCGAGTGATCTACGAAGGTGTCAATATCAAAGAAGCAATCACTGACATCATGAGCAATGAATTTAAAGCAGAAAACGAATGGTCATAGACCCTTATAGAAAGGAACATCATGAAACAAAAAGTCAGAAAAGCAGTCATCCCTGCCGCTGGATTGGGAACTCGTTTCCTCCCAGCAACTAAGGCCTTGGCCAAGGAAATGTTGCCAATCGTAGACAAGCCCACTATCCAGTTTATCGTTGAAGAAGCTCTCAAATCTGGTATCGAAGATATCTTGGTTGTTACGGGTAAGTCAAAACGTTCCATCGAGGACCACTTCGACTCAAACTTCGAATTGGAATACAACCTCAAAGAAAAAGGGAAAACAGATCTTCTGAAGCTAGTTGATGAAACAACTGGCATGCGCCTGCATTTTATCCGTCAAACACATCCACGTGGTCTCGGAGATGCTGTCTTGCAAGCCAAAGCTTTCGTCGGAAATGAACCTTTTGTCGTTATGCTTGGTGATGACTTGATGGATATCACGAACGAAAAGGCTGTTCCACTTACCAAACAACTCATGGATGACTACGAGCGTACCCACGCGTCTACTATCGCTGTTATGCCAGTCCCTCACGACGAAGTCTCTGCTTACGGGGTTATTGCTCCACAAGGCGAAGGAAAAGACGGCCTTTATAGCGTTGAAACCTTCGTTGAAAAACCTGCGCCAGAGGATGCTCCTAGCGACCTTGCTATCATCGGACGCTACCTCCTCACTCCTGAAATTTTCCAAATCCTCGAAAACCAAGCTCCAGGTGCAGGAAATGAAATTCAGCTGACAGATGCAATCGATACCCTCAATAAAACACAACGTGTGTTTGCTCGTGAGTTCAAGGGGGCTCGTTACGATGTCGGGGACAAGTTTGGCTTTATGAAAACATCCATCGACTACGCTCTCAAACACCCACAAGTTAAAGACGACTTGAAAGACTACCTCATCCAACTTGGGAAAGAGTTAGCTGAGGGGGAATAGAAGAAAAACAAAGCTCTTAAATAAGGGCTTTGTTTTTTTGTTGAAGCTTGCAATAAAAAAAGCCATCTTTGCAGATGACTTATTAGCAACCGAATCGGTGCTCGCTTTTAACTATTCCCCCCTACACATAGTTCATTCCCTTATAGCAAAGGAAAATGGCTAGTGCGATAAAAAGTACAGTTGCTCCGATTCGCTGGCTAGTACTGTACATCCTTCTCTCCCATTTGACTGGGAAGATGACTGCTAGAAAGGCACCGCCTACTGCACCGCCAATATGCCCTGCTAGGCTGATTCCTGGAATCAGAACACTTCCAATGATATTTATCACGAAAAGTGTCAGATAGGATTGCCCCAACTGCTGGATATAGGGGTTGCGAGTTGCGTAACGCAAGACGATAATCGCAGCAAATAGTCCGTAAAGAGAAGTGGACGCTCCTGCTGCTACAACTTTCGGCGTGAAAGCAAAAACAAAGAGATTGCCCATCATTCCTGATAAGAGATAGAGAAAGAAGAATTGCTTAGAACCGAAAATCTCCTCCACCTGTCGTCCAAGAAAGTAGAGTGAAATCATATTGACAATGAAATGTTCCCAACCGATATGTACAAATATAGCCGAAAAAAGGCGCCATATCTGCTCGGGAAACAAACGAATGATCGGTCCATACATGGCTCCAAACTGAAGTAAGGTATCTGCTCGTTCAAAATTTAAACCTGTAAGAACCAACATCAAGAGAAAGACCAATGCGGTTACTAGGAGGAAGAAGCTAGTCACAGGATAACGTTTATCAAAGATTTCCTTCATAGGTTAGCACCTCCTGTACGGGAATATCATGGTTTTCCAAGTTAAACTCCTGAACTTGACAAGGATAGATTGTACTCATTGTATGCCCAGCAAAATGCTCCAGATAGCGGTCGTAGTATCCTCCACCATATCCAATCCGATAGCCCTCAGTTGTAAAAGCCAAACCAGGAACATGAATTAAATCAATCTGAGACGGTTCCACCACTTCCAAGTCTCCTTGCGGTTCCAGTAAACCAAAGGAAGTTTTTGCCAACTGCTTCGGATCATATACCACAAATTCCATGCGCCCCTTGGGATAGGTTTTGGGTATCAGAACCTTTTTGCCGTCCTTCAGCATCCGCTTGATTAGTTCTTGCGTTTGAAATTCATGAGGGAAGGAGAGATAGGTTGCGATGACCTTAGCTTCTTGGTAAAAGGGATGTTGTAAGAAACGCTCAGTTAAAGCTCGATCCATAGCCTGTTTTTGCTCCTGAGATAAAGCCTTCATTTCGTGTAAGACTTGTTTACGTAGTTCTGCTTTCATAGATAATTCCTCTACTCTGCTGCCTTCTTTTTCAAGAAACTAGAGACCGCATCTACCCCAATGGCTAAGGCTTCTTCCTTAGGACTCATCTGAGGGTGATGAAGAGCGTAGGGACTATCGATACCTAGCCAGAACATAACGCCATCTACCTTCGAAAGGAGATAACCAAAGTCCTCACCAGTCATAGCTGGCTCGATATCAATCAACTCAATCCCGTCTTTCTCTTCAAAAAAGTCCATCAGTTCACGCGCCAAGGCTGGATTGTTCTCAACAGGTAGGTAGCCTCCTTGCTTGAGTTCTACTTCGACTTCCATATCAAAGGCTGCTGCAACCCCCTCTGCGACTGTCTTGACTCTTTTTTGTACCAAGAGGCTCATGTCCTGAGTCAAGGCGCGAATAGTTCCATGTAAAAATGCTGTGTCTGTAATGACATTATTGGTTGTTCCAGCTTGGAAAAGGCCAAAGGTCACCACCGCTCCCTCGATTGGATTGACATTGCGGCTGACAACTGACTGCACCTGGGTTACAAAGTAACTAGCAGCCACCAAGGCGTCATTGGCTTCATGCGGAAAGGCTGCGTGTCCTCCTTTTCCTTTGAAACGAATCTTCACCTCACAGGTCCCTGCAAAGAGAGTGTGTGTATTGGTCGCAATCTGGCCGACTTTCAAATCCGGACGAACATGGAGACCATAAAACTGATCTGGCAACCAATCTCCAAAAGCACCATCCTCATACATGAGCATACCACCAGCTTCATTTTCTTCAGCAGGCTGAAATAGAAAGAGCAAATTATTCTTGGGTTGCTCCTCAAGAGCACGCTCGAGACAGCCCAAGGCAATGGTCATGTGAAAATCATGTCCGCAAGCATGCATACGACCTTGGTTTTGAGAGGCAAAAGGTAGACCTGTTTGTTCGACAATAGGCAGACCATCAATGTCTGTTCGCCAACCAATGGTTCGCTCCGGCTGACTTCCCTGCAGGTAGACCAAAATTCCTGTCCGCCAGGTACGAACTTGAACAAAGTCCTTGTTCGCAGTCAATTTCTCAATCACATCCAGCAAATAAGCCTGAGTCTTGAACTCTTCCAAGCCAATCTCTGGAATCTGGTGTAAATCTCGTCTAGTCTGAATCAAATCTAACATCTATCTGTCCTCCTATATAGCAGAAAGAGGCTGGAAAAAGGGTTCCGCCTCTTTTTTACTTTTACAATTACAAGGTACGAAGCGCATCCTCAAGCGCTGTTTTTTGTTGGGTTTGGGCATCAATTTCTTTGATGATACGAGCTGGAACACCTGCTACCACTACGTTTTCTGGGACATCTTGGGTAACGATAGCTCCTGCTGCGACAACTGAACCACTACCAATTTGAACTCCCTCGATAACCACTGCATTAGCCCCGATAAGAACATTGTCTCCGACACGGACTGGTTCAGCGCTAGCTGGCTCAATCACACCCGCCAAAACTGCACCTGCACCAACGTGACTGTTTTTCCCAACGATAGCACGACCTCCAAGGATGGCACCCATGTCAATCATGGTTCCAGCACCGATTTCAGCACCGATATTGATAACAGCTCCCATCATGATAACAGCATTGTCACCAATTTCAACCTGGTCACGGATAATAGCACCTGGCTCGATACGAGCATTGATAGCACGTTTATCTAACAAAGGAACTGCAGAATTACGAGCATCTTGCTCGACAACGTAATCTTGATTTTCTACCAAACCTTCAAGAAGCGGAGCCACGTCCTTCCAGTCTCCGAATAAAACATTTCCTAGTTTGACAACAGAGCTTGGCACAGCAGTTGCAAGTTCTCCCTCAAAAGTTACTTTGACACTGGTTTTCTTTTCCGCATTGGCGATAAATTGGATAATTTCTTGAGCGTTCATTTTTGTAGCAGTCATAGGTGCCTCCTGGTTCGTTATAATGATACCTATTCTACCAAAAAAGGCTTCAAATTTGAAGCCTCAACTATCAAATAATCATCTTTACCTGGCTTGTTTTGCTTCTTCTACAGATAAAAAAATCATCGGAACGATAATCAACACCATAGCCAAGGCCAAAAAACCATCCATGACCAATCCCAGAAAAAGAACACTTAATAAAGCTGAAGAGAGCGGTTCGCTAGCACTCACAACCGATACAACCAGCGGGGAAACGAGTGACACAGCCTTCATAGATAGGAAGAAGGCAAAAGCAGTACCAAACACGGCAATCGTCAGACAAATCAGCACACTTACCAGATCCACTTGAAAACTTATCCGATAAATAGGGTAGAGGAAATTACTAAAGAGACCTGCCAGAATCATCCCCCAACCAACAGTCGGAACAAATCCGTAGCGCCGTGCAAAGCGTTGGGGAAGGATAACATTAAACATGACCCCTACTGCACTGAGCAAACCTGTCACTAGAGCCAAAGGTGTCATGGATAACTGGGACAAATCCCCTTTTGTAGCCATCAAAAAAACACCTAGCATGGCAATCAAAACATAGAGCACAGCTGTAATCGAAGCTTTCTTCTGGTAAACGATTCGATTGTAAAACAGGATAAAAACTGGGCTGATAAATTGCAAAATGGTCGCCGTCGTCGCATTGGAATACTCAACACAAAGATAAAAGAAAAACTGCACAGAAAAAATACCTAGAATAGCATAGGCTAAAAAAGGTAGATAATTTTTCTTATCACGCCAGATGTCCAACAAGCGGCTACGCAACTGAAAGGCAGATAGACCTAAAACCAAACTCCCCGCCACTAATAAACGCATAGAAGTAATCCATCCAGAAGACACTGGATAATGAGTGAAAAAATACTCTCCTAAAATCCCACAAATCCCCCAGATTAGGCCTGAAAGTAGCGAGTATACTGTTCCCTTAACAATCTTTTTCTGATAATGATTCATATTATTATTGTAACACGAAACCAACAAAGAAAAAAGTAGCAACAAGGAGAAATTACTAACCTTGCTACTACTCTTTCTTAACGATTAAAGAGACGTGAACGTCCTGAAGAACCACTTTGAGTATTTCCACTCGAACTTGAACTTCCAGAGCTACTGCTTGAACTTGAGCTTGGAGGAGTCACTGCTGGAATGCTTCCTAGAATATTCTTCCACGCGTTCAGATAATCTGCATCGCTTCCTCCAATAGCAAAGCGATAGGTGGTCACTGGGGCACCTTCTTTAGTAGCCCAGTAGCTCGTTACTGTTGATCCAGAAACTTCTATCTCTTTCCCATTGATGGAAACCTTGCCTGGTTTTTGCCCTGTAGATCGGAGAACTTGTGACTTGGTCACACTTGAGTCAAGATTAAAGCGCTCATTCCCCCAAATTCCAGGTTTTGCTTGTTGAATAGCATTAACCAAGTGGGCCATATAGTTGGCATTGCGGTAGTGGCCCGCCCCTTTGGCTAGCGGGCGGTTGTCATCGTGACCTAGCCAGCCACCCAAGGTCAAGCGAGGCGTAGAAAGCATAAGCCACATGTTTTCATCTTCATTGGTTGTACCAGTTTTTCCAATCCAGTCGGCGCTAGCGAGGCTTGGATTGATGGTAGCCAAGTCTGTCTGGAAACTTGAGGTAATCCGAGATGAAATAACATCGCGAAGCAAACTTTGCATAATGGTCGCTGTGGCTTTTGAGTAAACTTGGACAGGTTTATCTTTATGTTCATAAACCACTCGACCATCTGTTGACTCGATCTTCGCGATCATGTGTTTCTTATGGTAAACTCCGTTGTTGGCCAGAGTCTGATATCCGTTAGTATGCTGAGCAACTGTAACGTCAATTCCTCCGCCCATCGGTAAACTCTCAATACCATATTCTGGGATTTCGTAACCCATTTTTTCCATATAGCCTTTAACATCAACACCCTTCTCTCGAAGTGTACGATAAGTCCAGTAGGCTGGGATATTCCATGAGTAGTTAAGGGCCTCCCCTAACGTCATCATGCCCGTACCAGGACTATTGACATACATGATGGGATTGCCGTTTGAAAAGTTGGTTGGATAGTTTGATAAGATACTTGCACTTCCCATCAGACCTTGGTCAATGGCAATACTGTAAGCCAATATCGGCTTAGTAGTCGAAGCAGGAGAACGTTTTGTGTCGATAGCGTGGTTATTCTGATTTTTTTGATAATTGCGACCACCGACAAATCCAAGAATAGCTCCCGTTTGGTTGTCCATGAGGACATTCCCCACCTCAGGCTGGCCTGTCGAATCATCTAGCAGATAGCCGTAGGTTGCCACCGCATTTTGCATCGCAGCATGAACATTTTTATTGATAGTTGTCGTAATCTTATACCCACCATTTTCAATTTCCTTAGTCGCTAAATCACGATAAGCTTTCTGGATGGATTCATTCTTTTGCTCTTGTACAGAAACATTATCTCTCTGAATCAGGTAGTCATACATCCGATCAGTAGCTTCTGCCAAGGTTGCGAAGTAAAGATAGTCACGCGAAGTCCCGCTGACACTACCAGATGGTAAGAAGTCTTTCTTAAAATCATAATCCTTGTACTTGTCGTAATCCTCCTGACTTAGAGACCCTGTCCGGTACATATTATAGAGGACATCTCTAGCCCGTTTGATCCCCAGAGCCAAATCCTCCTCACTCTTCATACTACCGTCAGATTCATAAGGGGAGTAACTGATTGGGCTCTGTGGCAATCCTGCAATAAAGGCTGCTTGAGGGACCGTTAAATCCGAAGCCTTAACCCCAAAGATTCCTTCTGCAGCCTGTTGGGCACCTGCAATATTTTGGCCTTTATGATTGCGACCAAAAGGAGCAATATTAAGGTAGGTTGTTAAAATCTCATCCTTACCCATAGCCCGCTCTAAAGCTAGAGCATCAATGATTTCTTTGGCCTTACGAGCTAGAGTGGGAGCATCCCCCACCACTTGCTGCTTGATAACCTGCTGAGTCAAGGTCGAACCACCACTGGATGACCCCAGACCGACAAAAGTTCCCAGGGTCGCACGAATAACGGCCTTAGGCACGACTCCCTTGTGCTCGTTGAAATTCTCGTCCTCTGTCGCAATGATAGCCTTCTTAAGATTGTCTGAGATAGCATCTGAAGCGACTGAAGTGCGCAATAAATCGCCCTCGATCGAGGCAATGGTACTGCCGTCAGAATAAGTGATTTCTGAGATAGAGGCAATATCCTTCACTTGCTTGACCAACTCTTCTGCTTGAGGTACCTGGGCCTTGTCAAATAGAGCGACTCCATAACCCATAGCCACCCCAGCACCAAACAGTCCACCGATAAAACCTAGGATAAAGAGAGTATTAAAAACTATTTTAAACCCACTCAAAACCTTAGCAAAATTAGATCCTGTCCTTCCAACTTTGTCAGAAGAGGTCCCCTTTTTACCGGTTTTCTTATTAGCCAGTTTTTCTGCTAGTCTTTTCTTCCATTTTGCAATTCGTTGCATTAGCTGCTGGAAAAAATGCAGCATTTTTGTTTTTAATTCATTAATTCTTTCTTTCATGAATGTCCTCGCTTTCTCTATTATACCATAAAAGGAAAACTTTCAATAAAATAGCCACTTTCTTCCCTATTCCACTAGGCTATTAATCAAGTTTGTGATACAATAGGTAGAAACAATATTTTATAAAGGAGAAAAGACACATGCACATTTTTGATGAGCTAAAAGAGCGTGGTTTGATTTTTCAAACGACTGATGAAGAAGCTTTGCGTAAAGCCCTAGAAGAAGGTCAAGTTTCTTATTATACTGGCTATGATCCAACTGCTGACAGCCTTCACCTAGGCCACCTTGTCGCAATCTTGACAAGTCGTCGTTTGCAACTAGCAGGTCACAAACCTTATGCGCTCGTTGGCGGTGCTACAGGTCTCATCGGAGATCCGTCCTTCAAAGATGCTGAGCGTAGTCTCCAAACAAAAGACACAGTAGAGGGCTGGGTCAAGTCTATCCAAGGACAACTTTCTCGTTTTCTTGACTTTGAAAATGGGGAAAATAAAGCTGTCATGGTCAACAACTACGACTGGTTTGGCAGCATCAGCTTCATTGACTTCCTCCGTGATGTCGGGAAATACTTCACTGTCAACTACATGATGAGCAAGGAGTCTGTAAAGAAACGGATTGAAACAGGGATTTCTTACACTGAGTTCGCTTACCAAATCATGCAAGGATATGACTTCTACGTCCTTAACCAAGAGCACAACGTCACCTTACAAATCGGTGGTTCTGACCAGTGGGGAAATATGACAGCTGGTACCGAATTGCTTCGTCGTAAGGCTGATAAGACTGGTCACGTTATCACAGTGCCACTCATTACAGATGCAACTGGTAAGAAATTTGGTAAATCAGAAGGAAACGCAGTCTGGCTCAATCCTGAAAAGACTTCTCCATACGAAATGTACCAATTCTGGATGAACGTTATGGATGCTGACGCTGTTCGCTTCTTGAAAATCTTTACTTTCTTGTCACTTGACGAGATTGAAGAGATCCGCAAACAGTTTGAAGCGGCGCCACACGAACGCTTGGCTCAGAAAGTCTTGGCTCGTGAAGTCGTAACACTTGTTCACGGCGAAGAAGCCTACAAGGAAGCCCTCAACATCACCGAGCAACTCTTTGCTGGAAACATCAAAAACCTTTCTGTCAAAGAACTCAAACAAGGACTTCGTGGAGTGCCAAACTACCAAGTAAAAGCAGACGAAAACCACAATATCGTGGAACTCCTCGTGTCATCTGGTGTGGTGAATTCAAAACGCCAAGCCCGTGAAGACGTCCAAAACGGAGCTATCTACGTCAACGGCGACCGTATCCAAGACCTTGACTATGTCTTGAGTGACGCAGATAAGTTAGAAAACGAACTCACTGTTATCCGCCGCGGGAAGAAGAAATACTTTGTGTTGACTTACTAAATTGTTAAACATTTACCTATAAACAAAGGAGTTACCCTCGAGAAAGGTAACTCCTTTTTGCTGTGAATAGTCCCCACCTATCCCTTAATAGACAGGCTACGCAGGACTATGCGTAAGGTTGTTAGATTATGTAGGATAGAGAGGTTTGAAGGACTGAGCCAATTAAACAAGCCAAAGCCAATCAAACTACTATTTACGACAACGGTATCTTGAATATTCTTCTTGATGAGTGTTTGCAAAGATGATGATAGCCAATCCAACTCTTGGAAGAAATCCAAACGATTATCTAACAATAAGATATCGCTCATCTGCTTAGAAATATCTGCACTCTCATTCATCACCACACCGATATCTGATAGGGTTAGAGCCGCTGAGTCATTCAATCCATCTCCAACCATCAAAATCGTGTGACCTGCTTTCTGCAGTTCCTCTACTAACTCAAATTTCCCATCAGGTTTCAAGTCTGTATAGACCTGATCAAAGGGCAAATCTTTGACTAATTCCTCTGTCCTAACCAAGGTGTCCCCTGTTGCCAGAATCAATTTTTTCCCTTGTGCCTTAAGTTTCTCCAAGGCTGCTTTTGCTTCTTTTCTCAAAGGAGTATGAATGCAGAACATTCCAATCAATTCATTCTGATAAGCCAAGAATAAGAGATTGTAGTGACTCTTGTACTCTTCAATTAAAGCATTTTGTTCTGAACTGATATGAATCTGCTCATCCTGCATCAAGACATAATTCCCAATAAGAACTGGTTGGCCATCTATATGAGATTTGATCCCCTTGCTTGCAATATATTGGAGTTTCCCATGCATTTCCTCATGTTCAATTCCCTCTATCTCAGCTTGCTTGACGATGGCATTAGCAATAGGATGATAAATGTGTTCCTCAAGACAGGCACTGATTCTGAGAATATCTTCCTCACTATAGTCCCCAAAAGGTAACACCTTTTCAACTATAGGATAACTAGTTGTGATTGTTCCCGTCTTATCAAACAAGAAAGTATCAACTTCCAGATATTTCTCCAGAACATCCCCATCCTTAATCACCATTTCACGGTTCAACCCCTCCTTGATAGCTGTCAAATAAGCTACAGGAGTAGAGATTTTCAAAGCGCAGGAGAAATCGACTAATAGGAAAGAAATAGCCTTAGAAAAAGAACCTGTTAATAGGTAAGTTAGCCCAGCCCCCAAGAAATTATATTTGACGACCTTATCCGCCATCTTGATGAAATAGCGTTGTTTCGTTTTCTTGTTTTCTTCAGATTTCTTCATTAACTCAATCAGTTGTAAAATCCGGCTGTTCATCTGATTATCGGTTACACGAATGCGTAACTCTCCAGTTTCTAATACTGTATTTGCACAAACCAAATCAGACTCTCTTTTTTCAACTGGAAAACTCTCTCCCGTCAAGGAACTTTCGTTGACCATACCTAAACCTGAAACTACTTGTCCATCAAACAGAATTTCATTTCCTTGAGATAGGACCAAGACATCTCCTATTTGAACATCGGAACTCTTGATACTAACAACCGTATCGCCCTGTACTAAGAATACGTCGCTCTCTTTTGCAAGAAGGCTTTGTTCTAAATCTGTTGCAGTTTTTTTCAAAGACCACTGATCTAAATGATTCCCCAAATCAAGCATAAACATGATATTGCTAGCTGTCTTGGATTGGTTCATAAACAAGGACAATAAAATCGCCGAACAGTCCAAGACTTCCATCGTTAGTTCCTTACGCGCTAGTGTTTGATAGGCTTCTCTAATATAACCCAAAGCCTGATAACAAGTCCATATATAGCGAATAGGATACGGCACAAAACTACGAAAAAGTACACGCTTAATCGCTGCACCTGAAACAATAGAATAAGCACTCTCTTCTCTACGAATGGGAAGAGTCATCAACTCAGAAACTTTCCCTTTATCAATTCTTTTTAAAAAGGCTTCTGCATTATCTAATACAGAAAAGCCTTCTTTTATGCGTAGAGTAAAGTGCTGTTGATCCATGTAAAACTGGATAGACTCAATCCCCTTTTCATCTCTCGCCAAGGAACGAAGATAGTCTTGAATATCCAAGGTGAGTGAAAAAGAAGATGATAGTCGGATATGTTGGTATCCTCTATGTAGCACTTTAAAAGACATATTATTCTCCTATAAGGCTATCTAATTGCTCTTCTTTTTTCTCTTGCTCGTACAAATATTTGGCATCTTGCAAGACATCGTCTCCATGTTGTTTCACAACAGAAACAGATGCATCTAGCCCGTCTTTCAACTTGTAAGCCTTAGCCAAAGCTTTAGAATAACCTTTTTTAGCTTCCTTACTTGCCAAGATTTTCAAACCAAGGGTACCAAATGCGACACCACCCAAAAAGAGTGATGATTTTTTCGCAACTTTTGCAACGGTTAATACTTCTTTTAACATACTTATTTCCTCCTTATCATTATTATATAGAAATTTAGATATAAAAGCAATTTTATTCTATAAATTGGAGAATTAGTTTTATTTCTACTGAATCTCCCATCTACTTATTTCTAAAGTTGCTTTCATTTGCCTCTTTTGATACACTTAAACTATGAATACAAACCTCAAACCCAAACTTCAGCGTTTTGCTTCTGCGACTGCCTTTTCCTGCCCTATCTGCCAAGAAAATCTGGCCTTGGTAGAGTCTAGCCTCAAGTGTAGCAACCGCCATTCTTTTGATCTGGCAAAATTCGGCTATGTCAACTTGGCTCCGCAAATCAAGCAATCTGCCAACTACGACAAGGAAAACTTCCAAAACCGCCAGCAAATTCTTGAAGCTGGTTTTTATCAGGCTATTTTAGAAGGTATCTCGGACTTACTAACAACTAATCCATCCGCAAAAACAGTCTTGGATATCGGTTGTGGCGAAGGTTTCTACTCTCGTAAACTCCAAGAAAGTCACTCTGATAAAACCTTCTATGCCTTTGACATTTCAAAAGACTCGGTCCAAATCGCAGCTAAAAGTGAACTCAACTGGTCAGTTAATTGGTTTGTCGGTGACCTGGCTCGACTTCCTATAAAAGACGCCAGTATGGATATCCTGCTCGACATCTTTTCACCTGCCAACTATGGGGAATTCCGTCGCGTTTTATCCAAAGATGGCATCTTGATCAAGGTCATCCCGACTGAAAATCACCTCAAAGAAATCCGTCAAAGGGTACAAGACCAGCTGACAAACAAGGACTATTCCAACCAAGATATCAAGGAACATTTCCAGGAATACTTCAGCATCCAATCTATCCAAATAGCTTCCCTAACCAAACCCATCACAGCCGAGCAACGCCAAGCTTTACTTAGCATGACCCCCCTTCTCTTTCATGTTGACCAGACCAAAATTGACTGGAGTCAACTGACAGAGATTACCATTGAGGCAGAGATTTTGGTTGGGAAAGCACTGTAAATAAAACTTTCAGATAAGACAAAACCCGCACCTTCAAGGTACGGGTTTAAGTTATGTAATTATTAGTTCAAGTGCCAGATATCTTCGTTGTA
This sequence comes from Streptococcus oralis, assembly GCF_023109155.1. Classification (GTDB taxonomy): domain Bacteria; phylum Bacillota; class Bacilli; order Lactobacillales; family Streptococcaceae; genus Streptococcus; species Streptococcus oralis_BZ. Next base: position 21,864 of record NZ_JALDUA010000005.1, read on the forward strand.
CTGAGCGATTGTACGGTCAGATGAGAAGAATCCTGCTTTAGAAATGTTAACGATGACTTTATCCAACCATGCGTCACGGTCTTCGTAGTCAGCAAGCATTTGCTCTTTGACTTTGATGTAGTCTTCCAAGTCAAGGAGAGTCATGAACCAGTCTTTTTTGATCAATTCGTTGTAAAGACGTTCCAAGCGTTCTTTCTTACCTACTGCAAGAACAGCATCGCTCACAATGAAGTCAACCAAAGGTTTGATAGCTTCACGAGCATAGAATTCGCTTGATTTGTAAGCTGCTTTTGCGTAAAGGTCGATAACAGTTTCTGAATCTTCACCAAAGATGTAGATGTTTTCGTCGCCAACCAACTCAGCGATTTCCACGTTAGCACCGTCCATAGTACCAAGAGTCAAGGCTCCGTTCAACATGAATTTCATGTTACCAGTACCTGAAGCTTCTTTAGAAGCAAGTGAGATTTGTTCTGAGATGTCACATGCTGGGATAAGGAAGCTTGCTGCAGTAACGTTGTAGTTTTCAACCATTACGACTTGCAAGTGTGGAGCTACTGCTGGATCGTTTGCAATCACTTCTGACAAGCAAAGGATCAAGTGGATGATGTCTTGGGCGATTGTGTAGGCAGGAGCTGCTTTACCACCAAAGAATACTGTGATTGGACGAGCAGGGATGTTCCCAGCCTTGATGTCAAGGTATTTGTGAATCACATACAAAGCGTTCATTTGTTGGCGTTTGTACTCGTGGAGACGTTTGATTTGGATATCAAAGATAGAGTTTGTATTGATTTCCACACCTTGGTGTTCTTTCAAGTGACGAGCCAATTTACGTTTGTTGTGAGCTTTGATGCTTTCCAATTTTTCTTTGACAGCAGCCTTGTCTTCGTATGACAAGAGTTTTTCAAGCTCATCCGCTTCATGGTGCCAACCCTCTCCAATAATCTCATCCAAGTAGTGAGACAGTCTTGGGTTGGCATGCATGAGCCAACGACGGAATGTGATACCGTTTGTTTTGTTGTTGAATTTTTCTGGGTAGATGTCGTAGAAAGCTTTCAACTCTGAATTCTTCAAGATTTCAGTGTGGAGTGCTGCTACCCCGTTAACACTGTATCCGTAGTGGATATCCATGTGAGCCATGTGTACACGGTCGTTTTCATCAATGATTTGAACAGCTGGGTCTTTGTATTCTGCTTTCACACGACGGTCCAATTCTTTGATGATTGGTACCAAGTGAGGAACCACTTCTTCCAAGAATTCAAGAGGCCATTTTTCAAGGGCTTCAGCAAGGATTGTGTGGTTAGTGTAGGCAGTCATGCTACGTACGATTGAGATTGCTTCATCAAGCTCGATACCACGCGCAGTCAAGAGACGGATCAATTCAGGGATCACCATTGATGGGTGAGTATCGTTGATTTGTACAACTGCATAGTCCGCAAGGTCATGCAAGTTGCTTCCTTTTTCGATTGCTTCGTCGATGATCAATTGTGCACCGTTTGAAACCATGAAGTATTGTTGGAAGATACGGAGCAATTCACCTTGCTTGTCGCTATCGTCTGGGTAAAGGAAGAGAGTCAAGTTGCGAGCGATATCTGTCTTGTCAAAGTTGATACCATCTTCGATGATAGAAGAATCAACTGAATCCAAGTCAAACAAACGCAAGCGGTTTTTAGTAGCTGTCTTGTAGCCAGGTACATCAATATCGTAAAGAGTTGATGTCAATGTGAAGTGTGCAAATGGCACTTGGTAGCTACGGCTTGAGCGAACCAACCAGTTTTGCTCTGTCAACCAAGCGTTAGGAATTGTTTCTTGTTGGTTGTTTTTAAGAACTTGTTGGAAAAGACCGAAGTGGTAGTTCAAACCAACACCATCACCATTCAAACCAAGTGTAGCGATTGAGTCGATAAAGCAGGCTGCCAAACGTCCCAAACCACCGTTACCAAGTGATGGTTCCAATTCGACTTCTTCGATTTCGATCAACTCTTTACCTGCAGCTGCAAGTTCTTTTTTCACATCGTCATAAAGTCCAAGGTTAATCAAGTTGTTTGACAAGAGTTTACCGATCAAGAACTCAGCTGAGATGTAGTAAACTTTTTTCTTACCAGTGTTGACTGGCTTTTGGCTGCTTGCAAGTTTGCTGTAGTTAAGAAGAGCAAGGTAAAGCTCTTCATTGCTACATTCTGCAATGGTTTTATTGTAACGTTTTTGTACAAATTCGTTTAATGGTAACATTTTTGTGTCTCCTGATAATGTCTTATTTCTTTAATTCTACCAAATTTTCGTTGATTCGGCGATAAATTGTAGTCAAGTCAAGTAAATTTTCCTCGACTGCTGGTGTCAATTGATCTTCAGTCATACGCCAAGACCAGTTTCCACCAAGGGTAGATGGGAAGTTCATACGAGCTGCCTCATCCAATTCTAGCAAATCTTGCATAGTTGCAATTGCCATGAAGCTAACTGATGAAAAGACTGTACGAAGCATAGCGTGTGGCACTGTTTCATACTCTTTACGGTTCGTGTAACGAGCCATGTATTCACGAGTTGGATCGTCAATCTCATTACGGTACCAACCAAGGACCGTATTGTTATCGTGTGTTCCTGTGTACATAACAGAGTTGGCAGGCGCCAAGTGTGGGCTATCGATACTTTCGTCTTCTGGGTTGAAGGCAAATTGAAGAATCTTCATTCCTGGGAAGCCAGTACGTTCACGTAACTCAATGACTTCATCTGTCATGAAACCAAGGTCTTCTGCGATGATGTTTAGCTCACCAAGCTCTTCCTTAACGGCTGCGAAGAGTTTGTAGCCTGGACCTTTCACCCATTTACCAGGTGCTGCTGTATCGGAACCAGCAGGAATTTCCCAGTAAGATTCGAACCCGCGGAAGTGGTCGATACGAACGATATCGTAGATCTTGAAGCTTTCGCGCAAACGTTCAATCCACCATTTGTAACCGTCTTTGTCCATTGCTTCCCAGTCATAGATTGGGTTCCCCCAAAGCTGACCAGTGGCAGAAAACTCATCTGGTGGGCATCCTGCGATACAAGTTGCTTTACCATTGTCATCTGTCTTAAAGAGATGTGGATTTGCCCACATGTCGCTTGAATCTTCCGCTACGTAGATAGGCATGTCCCCAACAATTTCGATGTGGTTATCGTTAGCATAGGCTTTCAATTTCAACCATTGTTGGAAGAAGAAGTATTGAGTCACACGGTGGTAAACCAACTTGTCTACCAATTTCTCACGGTAACTTTCAAGTGCTGAAGCTTTACGAGCACGAGCATCTGCATCAGGCCATTCTGTCCAAGCAAGATTGTCAAAATGCTCTTTGATAGCCATATATTCTGCGAAGAGTTCGAGCCATGATTGGTTATCTTTAGCAAACTTCTCAAAATCCTTGACATCACCCACTTCCAAGAAGCGTTTCACTGCTTTTTCTAAAAGTGGACGACGTGCGTAATAAATCTTCGCATAGTCAACTTCAGATGCATCGCTACCAAAGTCAACACCTTTAAGATCACTGGCTTCGAGCAAGCCTTGCTCTACCAAGATATCAAGGTCGATAAAATGCGTATTCCCAGCAAAGGCTGAGAATGATTGGTATGGAGAATCTCCATAACTTGTTGTCCCAAGAGGGAGAATTTGCCAGTAACGTTGCTTGGTACGAACCAAGAAATCAACGAAATCATAGGCAGTCTGGCCAAATGATCCAATCCCGTATGCTCCTGGCAGAGAAGAGATGTGCATCAACACACCACTTTGACGTTTTTTCATAATAGCACCTCATGTGTTTGTTATAAAACGTTGCGCAATTAAGGCGCAAACGTTTGCGTTAATTTAAGTATAACGCATTTCAAAAACAAATGCAAGCGTTTTTAAAAAATTTTTTTGAATTATTTTAATCAAACAAAACTTGTTGCCACTGATATTTTATGAAATAAGCGAAAAAATTTTAAAGATTTTCTGATTTAAGATAATTCATTCCCAATATCTGCTCTATTTTCTGAAAAACCGAGCCGAATTTACGCAATCGTTTTCCTAATATATTTTCAATTCAAAAAAAACAAACATTTTAAGTTCTTTCCTATATATGGGCTTTAACAAATGTTTGAAACCTTAAAATTTTTTTAAAAATTTTTCTAAAAAAGCTTGCAACCGTTTTCTATTTGTGCTATACTAAGTTCGTAAAAGAAAACGTTTGCGTTTTCTCATTAAATTATTTTTGTTATTCTTTAGGAGGAATACACTATGTCATCTAAATTCATGAAGAGCGCTGCTGTGCTCGGAACTGCTACTCTTGCTAGCTTACTTTTGGTAGCTTGCGGAAGCAAAACTGCTGATAAAGCAGCTGATACTAGCTCATCTGAAGCAAAAGAAATCACTTTCTACGTTGAAGACCAATACAAAGCCTACGCTGAAAAAGTTGCTGCAGCTTATGAAAAAGAATCAGGTACAAAAGTTAACATCAAATCAGGTGACCAACTTGGTGGACTTGACAAACTTTCTCTTGACAACCAATCAGGTCAAGCTGCTGACGTTATGATGGCACCATACGACCGCGTAGGTAGCCTTGGTACTGACGGACAACTTTCAGAAGTTACTTTGAGCGATGGTGCAAAAACAGATGATAAGACTAAATCTCTTGTAACAGCTGCTGACGGTAAAGTTTACGGTGCTCCTGCCGTTATTGAGTCACTTGTTATGTACTACAACAAAGACTTGCTAAAAGAAGCTCCAAAAACTTTTGCTGAATTAGAAGAACTTGCTAAAGACAGCAAATACGCTTTCGCTGGTGAAGATGGCAAAACTACTGCATTCCTAGCTGACTGGACAAACTTCTACTACGCATACGGACTTCTTGCTGGTAACGGTGGTTACGTATTCGGACAAAACGGTAAAGACGCTAAAGACATCGGTCTTGCAAACGACGGTTCTATCACTGGTGTCAACTACGCTAAATCTTGGTATGAAAAATGGCCTAAAGGTATGCAAGATACTGAAGGTGCTGCAAACTTGATCCAAACTCAATTCCAAGAAGGTAAAACAGCTGCTATCATCGATGGACCTTGGAAAGCTCAAGCATTCAAAGATGCTAAAGTAAACTACGGTGTTGCTACTATTCCAACTCTTCCAAATGGTAAAGAATACACACCATTCGGTGGTGGTAAAGCTTGGATCATCCCATCAAGCACTAAGAACCTTGAAGCTGCACAAAAATTTGTAGACTTCCTTGTTTCAACTGAACAACAAAAAGCATTCTACGATGCAACTAACGAAATCCCAGCTAACACTGAAGCTCGTTCATACGCTGAAGGTAAAAACGATGAGTTGACAACAGCTGTTATCAAACAGTTCAAGAACGCTCAACCAATGCCAAACATTTCTCAAATGTCAGCTGTTTGGGATCCAGCTAAAACAATGCTCTTTGACGCTGTAAGTGGTAAAAAAGATGCTAAGACAGCTGCTAACGATGCTGTAACATTGATCAAAGAAACAATCAAACAAAAATTTGGTGAATAATTGAATTCGTTACAAGGGGGGAGAATACAAATCCCCCTTTGATTTTATAAATTTACGAATGATTGCAGTTGCCTATCTAGTGATTGGAGACAAACTTCAATCTCGTATCCTATGAAAGGAGTATTCATGGAAAACCAACAACCTAGCAAAGCAGCCTTGCTTTCAGTGATTCCTGGGTTAGGACAGATTTACAATAAACAAAAGGCCAAAGGTTTTATCTTCCTTGGTGTAACTATCGTATTTGTTCTTTATTTCCTAGCACTTGCAGCCCCTGAATTGCACAATTTGATCACTCTTGGTGACAAGCCAGGTCGTGATAATTCCCTCTTTATGCTGATTCGTGGTGCCTTCCATTTAATCTTTGTAGTCGTTTATGTGCTCTTTTATTTCTCAAATATTAAAGATGCACATACAATCGCAAAACGTATTAACAATGGAATTCCTGTCCCACGTACTTTTAAAGATATGATCAAAGGTATTTATGAGAATGGTTTCCCTTACCTCTTGATCATCCCATCTTACGTCGCTATGACATTTGCGATTATCTTCCCAGTTATCGTAACCTTGATGATTGCCTTTACCAACTATGACTTCCAACACTTGCCACCAAACAAATTGTTGGACTGGGTTGGTTTGACTAACTTTACAAACATCTGGAGCTTAAGTACCTTCCGTTCAGCCTTCGGTGCGGTTCTTTCTTGGACCATCATCTGGGCCTTGTCTGCTTCTACTTTGCAGATTGTGATTGGTATCTTCACTGCTATCATTGCTAACCAACCATTTATCAAAGGAAAACGTATCTTTGGTGTTATTTTCCTTCTTCCTTGGGCTGTTCCAGCCTTCATCACTATCTTGACATTCTCAAACATGTTTAACGATAGTGTCGGAGCGATCAACACTCAAGTATTGCCTATCTTGGCTAAGGTTCTTCCTTTCCTTGACGGTGCTCTTATCCCTTGGAAAACAGACCCAACTTGGACGAAGATTGCCTTGATTATGATGCAAGGTTGGCTAGGATTCCCATACATCTACGTTTTGACTTTGGGTATCTTGCAGTCAATTCCTAACGACCTCTACGAAGCGGCTTATATCGATGGTGCCAATGCTTGGCAAAAATTCCGCAACATCACTTTCCCTATGATTTTGGCTGTTGCAGCACCAACATTGATCAGCCAATACACCTTCAACTTTAACAACTTCTCTATCATGTACCTCTTCAACGGCGGAGGTCCTGGTAGCGTTGGTGGTGGAGCCGGTTCAACTGATATCTTGATCTCATGGATTTATCGCTTGACAACAGGTACATCTCCTCAATACTCTATGGCGGCAGCTGTTACCTTGATCATCTCTATCATTGTCATCTCTATCTCTATGATCGCATTCAAGAAACTACACGCATTTGATATGGAGGACGTCTAAGATGAATAACTCAATCAAACTCAAACGTAGACTGACTCAAACCCTCACTTACCTCTACTTGATTGGTCTTTCAATCGTGATTATCTATCCACTTTTGATTACTATTATGTCAGCCTTCAAGACTGGTAACGTCGTAGCTTTTAAACTAGATGCTAACGTCGACTTTAGCTTTGCCAACTTCCAAGGGCTCTTCACTGAAACCTTGTACGGCACTTGGTACCTCAACACTTTGATTATCGCCTTGATTACAATGGCTGTTCAAACAAGTATCATCGTACTTGCTGGTTATGCCTACAGCCGTTACAACTTCTTGGCTCGTAAACAAAGTTTGGTCTTCTTCTTGATTATCCAAATGGTGCCAACTATGGCCGCTTTGACAGCCTTCTTCGTTATGGCCCTTATGTTGAATGCCCTTAACCAAAGCTGGTTCCTCATCTTCCTATATGTCGGTGGTGGTATCCCGATGAATGCTTGGTTGATGAAAGGCTACTTCGACACAGTACCGATGTCTCTTGATGAATCAGCAAAACTAGATGGTGCAGGACACTTCCGTCGCTTCTGGCAAATTGTTCTCCCACTCGTTCGCCCAATGGTTGCAGTACAAGCGCTCTGGGCCTTCATGGGACCTTTCGGAGACTATATCCTCTCTAGTTTCTTGCTTCGTGAGAAAGAATACTTTACAGTTGCCGTTGGTCTACAGACCTTTGTCAGCAATGTGAAAAACTTGAAGATTGCCTACTTCTCAGCAGGTGCTATCCTCATCGCCCTTCCAATCTGTATTCTCTTCTTCTTCCTACAAAAGAACTTTGTTTCAGGACTTACAAGTGGTGGCGACAAGGGATAATTTATCCCCGCCACCCTTTTTCATTTTATACTCTTCGAAAATCTCTTCAAACCACGTCAGCTTCGCCTTGCCGTAGATATATGTAACTGACTTCGTCAGTCTTATCTACAACCTCAAAGCAGTGCTTTGAGCAACCTGCGGCTAGCTTCCTAGTTTGCTCTTTGATTTTCATTGAGTATTAGAGCTTGTGACTATAAAACTATTCTTGAAGCAAGCAATTTGTCTCCTAGACTTGAAATAAAGCACATTTCTCTATATAATAATACTCATATAGAAAACACTTTTAGAAAGATGCCTATGCTTCCATATCCATTTTCATATTTTTCAAGTATTTGGGGATTTCGTAAGCCCCTGTCAAAACGTTTTGGACTCAACTGGTTTCAACTCCTCTTTACTAGCATTTTCCTCATCAGCTTGTCTATGGTTCCAATTGCCATTCAAAACAGCTCACAGGAAACGTATCCACTGGATACGTTTATCGATAATGTCTACACACCCCTGACAGATGAAGCGATCATGGATTTGTCGGAGAATGCGCAGATAATAGATGGAAAACTGAGCTATGCTGGAACTAAAAATCAGCAGCCTTCTCTTTTAATTGGCCCAAGCCAAAACAAAGAATTGCCAAAGCACTTGCAACTTCATTTTGATACGGAAGAACTCGTCATCAGCAAGGAAAGTAAGGAACTAACTCGCATTCGCTACCACGCGATTCAAACGGAGAGTTTCCAGAGTAAGGAAGATCTAACCCAAGCCATTTCTAAAGATTGGTACCAACAAAATCGGGTCTATATCAGTCTCTTTCTCGTTCTTGGTGCAAGCTTTCTCTTTGGATTGAATTTCTTCATTGTCTCTCTTGGAGCTAGCTTTCTCCTTTATATCACCAAAAAATCACGCCTCTTTTCATTTAGGACCTTTAAAGAGTGCTACCATTTTATCTTGAACTGTTTAGGATTACCCACTCTGATTACGCTTATTTTGGGGCTTTTTGGCCAAAATATGGCAACCCTTATCACTGTACAAAACATTCTTTTTGTTCTTTATCTGGTCACCATTTTTTACAAGACACACTTCCGTGATCCAGATTATCATAAATAGGAGATTTTTATGCCCGTTACGATTAAAGACGTGGCCAAGGCAGCAGGTGTCTCACCTTCAACTGTTACCCGCGTTATTCAAAACAAATCAACGATTAGTGATGAAACCAAAAAACGAGTTCGCAAGGCGATGAAGGAGCTCAACTACCACCCCAATCTCAATGCTCGTAGCTTGGTAAGTAGCTATACTCAAGTTATCGGCCTGGTGCTTCCTGATGACTCGGATGCCTTTTACCAAAATCCTTTCTTCCCATCTGTTCTACGAGGGATCGCCCAAGTGGCATCTGAGAACCACTATGCTATTCAGATTGCAACGGGGAAAGATGCAAAAGAGCGGCTCAAAGCTATTTCCCAGATGGTCTATGGTAAGCGTGTAGATGGTTTGATTTTCCTCTATGCCCAAGAAGAAGATCCTTTGGTTAAGCTAGTAGCAGATGAGCAATTTCCTTTCCTTATCTTAGGTAAATCTCTATCTCCCTTCATTCCGCTCGTCGATAATGACAATGTCCAGGCAGGTTTTGATGCAACAGAATATTTCATCAAAAAAGGATGCAAGCGAATTGCCTTCATCGGAGGAACCAAAAAACTTTTCGTAACACAAGATCGTCTAATGGGTTATGAGTTAGCTCTTAAACAATACCAACTTCCTATTGATCCAAATCTGACCTACTTTGCGACCGAATTTCTTGAAGATAATGGTTATCGCTTTAGTAAACTTCTCTTCGAGCATGATCCAAATATTGATGCTATTATTACTATTGATAGCCTTCTTGCTGCAGGGGTCTGTGATTACATCGCAAAACACCAACTGGATGTCCCTGTCCTCAGCTTTGACTCGGTCAACCCTAAACTGAACTTGGCAGCCTATGTGGATATCAATAGCTTAGAACTCGGGCGCGTTTCCTTTGAAACCATTCTCCAGATTATTAACGATGCCAAAAACAATAAACAGATTTGTTACCGCCAGTTGATTGGACACAAAATTATCGAAAAATAAAGACCAGCCTCAAGGCTGGTCTTTTGAGTATTATTAATTGTCTGTTTCTACGAATCGTCCTAGGATGTGGACATTTTCGGATACAGAGACAAAGGCTGTCGGATCAACCTGTTTCATGATGTGTTTAAAATCATTAAACTCTGCTCGTGTGATAACCGTAATCAAGACTGCTTTTCTCTCGTGATTATAGGTTCCTTCTGCATCGTGGATCATGGTTGCTCCGCGGTGCAATTTTTTATGGATTTTTGCGATTACCTTGTCAGGATTATTGGTCACAATCATGGCCTGCATGCGCTTTTGCTTTGTAAAGACCGCGTCTGTCACACGACTGGAGACAAAGATGGTAATCATGGAGTAAAGGGCGTATTTCCAACCAAAGGTCAAACCTGCTATCAGCATGATGGTCCCATTTACCAGGAAAGAAATACTACCGACATTCTTACCCGTTTTCTTTCGAATGGTCAGACTGACGATATCTGTACCTCCGCTAGAAATATTGTTACGGAGCGCAAAACCAATCCCCAAGCCCATGACAACACCCCCAAAAAGGGCATTGATAATGGGATCCTCTGTCAAGGTCACAACTGGTACAATCTGGATAAAGAGGGAACTCATGGATACTGTGATGAAGGTAAAGATTGTAAACTTATGCCCAATCTGATACCAAGCCAAAATCATCAATGGAAAATTGATAGCATAAAAGGTTAGCGATATCGGAATGTAAAAACCAAACCAGTGATTACTCAAGGCAGAGATAATCTGTGCCAGACCTGTCGCACCACTGGAGTAAACGTGTCCTGGTTGAAAAAAGAAATTGACTGCTACCGCTGACAGAAAGCCATAAACCAGAGAAGCCGATACTTTCTCATCATATTTTTCCCGAGAGATACTTTGTAAAACTCGTAAGATTTTTATCTGATAAGCAAAGCGGCGCAGATAATAGCGCCACCGCTTAATTCGTTTTGCTTGTTTCATCTTCTTCTACTTGTAAGCTGAGTTCCTCTAGTTGTTTGAGAGCGACTGTTGATGGAGCTTGTGTCATTGGGTCGGTTGCCTTATTGTTCTTAGGAAAGGCAATGACTTCACGGATATTCTCTTCTCCTGCTAAGAGCATCACAAAACGGTCAAGACCGATCGCCAAACCACCGTGTGGTGGGAAACCATAGTCCATGGCTTCAAGAAGGAAGCCGAACTGGTCATTGGCTTCTTCAGCTGAAAAACCAAGTGCTTTGAACATGCGTTCTTGAAGGTCTTTTTGGTTGATACGAAGGCTACCACCACCAAGTTCATAACCGTTCAAGACGATATCGTAAGCAATGGCACGAACCTTAGCCAAATCACCTTCTAATTCGTGAGCTGTCTCTTCCTGTGGAAGAGTAAATGGATGGTGGGCGCTCATGTAGCGACCTTCTTCTTCAGACCATTCAAACATTGGCCAGTCAACTACCCAAAGGAAGTTGAATTTATCGTTATCAATCAAGCCAAGCTCTTTGGCGATACGGCCACGAAGGGCGCCTAGTGTTGCATTGGCCACTTCAAGCGTATCCGCCACAAATAGAACCAAATCCTTATCTTCAAGACCAAGTGCTGCAGTCAATTCTGCTTGGATAGCAGTTAAGAACTTGGCAACTGGTCCATTTAATTCTCCATCAACCACCTTGACCCAAGCAAGACCTTTGGCACCATATTGTTTGGCTACTTCAGTCATCTTGTCAATGTCTTTACGTGAGTAGTTGTCTGCAGCTCCTTTGACCACAATGGCTTTAACAGCAGGTGCTTCTGAGAAGACTTTAAAATCAATACCCTTGACAACTTCTGTCAAGTCCTGAAGCAACATATCAAAACGAGTATCTGGCTTATCAGAACCATAGAGAGACATCGCGTCATCATACTTCATATGAGGAAATGGAAGCGTCACGTCAATGCCTTTGGTTTCTTTCATCACGCGCGCAATCAAGCCTTCTGTAATATCTTGGATCTCCTGCTCCGTAAGGAAGGATGTTTCCAAGTCGACCTGGGTGAACTCAGGCTGACGGTCACCACGCAAGTCCTCGTCACGGAAACATTTAACGATTTGGTAGTAACGGTCAAATCCAGCATTCATCAAGAGCTGCTTAGTGATTTGTGGACTTTGAGGAAGAGCGTAGAAATGCCCTTTATTGACACGAGATGGCACCAAATAGTCACGCGCTCCTTCTGGTGTAGACTTAGAAAGGAATGGCGTCTCCACATCGATGAACTCCAACTCATCCAAGTAGTTACGGATAGAGTGGGTCACTTTAGCACGAAGTTTGAGATTTTCTAACATCTCTGGACGACGAAGGTCAAGGTAACGGTAACGCAAACGTGTATCGTCATTGGCCTCAATACCATCTTTAATCTCAAAAGGTGTTGTTTTTGCTGTATTAAGAACCGTAAGAGCTGTCACATTCAGCTCAACTGCTCCCGTTGCCAATTTATCATTTGCTTGCTCGCGTGCAGCAACCTGACCCGTCACCTCGATAACAAATTCGCTACGAAGGCTTTCAGCTGTTGCCATAACCTCTGCAGATACTTTTTCAGGGTTGATAACCAACTGCATGATTCCTTCACGGTCACGAAGGTCGATAAAGATCAAACCACCAAGGTCACGACGACGGCCAACCCATCCTTTCAAGGTCATTTCTTGTCCGATGTGTTCCTCACGAACACGACCAGCATACATACTACGTTTCATTGTTTCTCTCCTCTTTTATTCTGTTACTATTTTACCATAAAAGCGCAGGCACTTCATGAAAATCAGCAGAAAAGTTTGATTGTCTTTAGAAATCAAAACGAACAGACAAAAAATCCAATGAAAACGTCATCGGATTCTCTGATTATGATTCTTAACCTTTTTTACGCTTTTCAGAAATCTCAGCTGCCTTTTTAGGTAGAACAATCTCCGTCGCATAAGCCGAAGCAAAACGCAAGATACCTGCAATAGGCGCAAAGACAATTGCTAGATAGTTGTAAAAGAAATCGCCTTTAAAGGCATAGGCAAGTGCCCCGATGATAAAGAAGAGAACGACCGCCTGTATCACTGCTAATAAAATTACTCGTTTCATGTGACCTCCTGACTCTATTATAGCATGAGTATCATCAAAAAGCCGATTAAATTATTCAAAGCGTGGAGAGAAATGCTATAAAGAAGACCTTTTCGGCTCACATAAGCCAGACCCAAACTCAATCCCAGACTAGCATAAACTAAAAACTGTTGCAAAGTCCCTGGAAAATGAATCAAGGCAAAAAGCACACTTGATACGAGGAGAAACAGAGCTGTCTGTTTACTATTGTTTTGCTTAGGAAAGAGATAACGCGCCAGCATCCCTCTAAAGATGAGTTCTTCCGTCAGAGGAGCAAAGACTACCACCATAAAGAAACCAAAGACAGGCTGAGCAACTGTCAGTTGTGATACGATTTGTTGATTGACTGACGGATCTTCTGGCAAAAAGAACTGGGCTATAATCGCCACTAGCAAAACCAGAGTTGGCAACCAAATATAACGATTAAAAACCGTCGTCTGGATGCTAACCTTTTCTGTCTGATACCATCTGTAAACTCCATAAACATAGGCCCCTGACAGGGCGATATAGAGTGGCAAGACTCCAAAGATCGAAGCCCCTAGGTCAAGCGCTGATAAAGCCATACTCTGAACCAGACCATAGCCAAAGTAAAAGGATAGAATAGCTAGAAGAAACCAGCCAAGATTTTTAAGTAATTTCATAAAAGACTCCTATTGAAATGAAGACTTAGCATTGTTATTTACATCATCTTGATAAAAATGTGGAATACAGTCGCAACTAAAAGGGATAATAAGCGAATTCCTCTTGCAAAAATAGAAACGGTAGTAATAGTTTTATAAAGATATTTTGGAGCAAGCAAGAGCAATGTTAATCCTAGGAAAAAGAGGGTCAGGATGTATTCCTGACCAGCTTATCTGTCATTAAAATCCTAATTTTTCAAATATTTCTGAAAAGTTTTGGCTAATGGTCTCAAGTGACACTTGAACTTCTTCTCGAGTTTGGTTGTTCTTAACTGTCACTTGTCCGCTTTCGACTTCGCTCTCTCCGAGAGTGATGAGGGTCTTAGCAGCAAAGACATCGGCTGACTTGAACTGAGCTTTGAGTTTACGGTTGAGGTAGTCACGTTCTGCTTTGAATCCTTGTTGGCGAAGGACTTGTACCAATTCCAAGGCCTTAACATTTGCTCCTTCACCCAAGACTGCGATATAGACATCTAGGGCGTTTTCGATAGGGAGAGCCACACCTTGCTTTTCAAGGATGAGAAGCAGGCGCTCTACACCAAGTCCAAAACCAAACCCAGCAGTTTCAGGACCACCAAAGTAAGCAACCAAACCATCGTAACGACCACCCGCACAGACTGTCAAATCATTGCCCTCAATCTCAGTGATAAACTCGAAAATCGTGTGGTTGTAGTAGTCCAAACCACGTACCATATTGGTATCGATGATATAGTCTACACCCAGATTTTCCAACATCTGACGGACGGCATCAAAATGAGCTTGGCTTTCTGCATCAAGGAAGTCCAAGATAGACGGCGCATTTTCTACTGCCACCTTGTCTTCTTTTTCCTTAGAGTCCAAGACACGGAGAGGATTTTCCTCCAAACGACGTTGGCTATCCTTCGACAAGGTCTCCTTGAGCGGTGTCAAATAGTCGATCAAGGCCTGACGATAAGCCGCACGGCTCTCAGGATTTCCGAGAGTGTTGAGGTGTAATTTGACACCTTGGATGCCGATTTCTTTCAAGAAATGAGCTGCCATAGCGATGGTTTCCACATCGGTAGCTGGATTGCTAGAGCCAAAACACTCGACACCAATCTGGTGGAACTGGCGTAAACGACCTGCTTGTGGACGCTCATAACGGAACATAGGGCCCATATAGTAGAACTTACTTGGCTTTTGCACTTCTGGGGCGAAGAGTTTATTTTCCACATAAGAGCGGACAACGGGCGCAGTTCCTTCTGGACGAAGGGTGATATGACGATCACCCTTGTCATAGAAATCATACATTTCCTTGGTTACGATATCCGTTGTATCTCCGACAGAGCGACTGATGACCTCGTAATGCTCAAAAATAGGCGTGCGCACTTCCGCATAGTTATAGCGCTTGAAAATTTCACGGGCAAAGCCCTCAACATACTGCCACTTGGCAGACTCAGCAGGTAAAATATCCTGCGTTCCTTTTGGTTTTTGTAATTTCATAGGGAATCCTCTTTAAACTTAATAGTCTTATTTTACCATAAATAGAGGGATTAAAACAGTGAGAGGAGAAAATCGCAAGAGAGTCTTTTCAGAAAATTCATCAAAAACTTGCCAAATTGTCAGAATTATGAGAAAATAGAGGATATTTATCACGTGGAGGGACTGTAATGAGAGAGGATATCAAAATCAATGACCGTGCTTTGGCCTTGCAAGACCAAATTATCGAAAAACTAGAGAAGGTTTTTGATACAGATGTGGAATTGGATGTTTACAATCTAGGACTGATTTATGAAATCAATCTGGATGAAACGGGTCTCTGCAAGATTGTCATGACCTTCACCGATACTGCCTGTGATTGCGCCGAAAGTTTGCCTATCGAAATCGTCGCAGGTCTGAAACAAATCGAGGGTATCGAAGATGTCAAGGTTGAAGTTACCTGGTCGCCTGCCTGGAAGATTACACGAATTAGTCGCTACGGACGTATTGCCCTTGGACTGCCACCTCGTTAAGCAGGCAAATCACTTTTGAAGATAAAAAGAAGCAAGCCGAAGATGGCTTGCTTTTTGATACTCAATGAAAATCAAAGAGCAAACTAGGAAACTAGCCGCAGGCTGTACTTGAGTACGGCAAGGCGACGTTGACGTGGTTTGAAGAGATTTTCGAAGAGTATGAGTTTATTTTTTACCTGACTTGTCCATGTTCCAGAAGTCTGTCACGGCTCCGCGTGAAGCAGATGATACGATATGGGCATATTTACCGAGAACACCACGGCTGTAAAGAGGTGGCAAGGTTGTTTCTGCCTTGCGTTTTTCAAGTTCTTCTTCTGATACGGCCATGGAAATTTCTTTGGTATCTTGGTCAACCGTAACGATATCACCTGTACGGAGGTAAGCAATCGGTCCACCATCCTGAGCTTCAGGAGCGATATGTCCGACAACCAGACCATAAGTACCACCAGAAAAACGACCATCCGTCAAGAGGGCAACCTTGTCTCCTTGACCTTTACCAACGATCATGGATGAAAGGGACAGCATCTCAGGCATACCAGGACCACCCTTAGGTCCAACGAAACGAACAACGACTACATCACCATCAACGATTTCATCTGTCAGAACGGCCTGAATAGCATCTTCTTCTGAGTCAAAGACCTTGGCTGGTCCAACGTGACGACGCACCTTAACACCTGATACCTTGGCAACCGCACCGTCAGGGGCAAGGTTCCCGTTCAAGATGATAAGCGGACCGTCTGCACGTTTTGGATTTTCAAGTGGCATAATGACTTTTTGGCCTGGTGTAAGGTCTGCAAAGTCAGCCAAATTTTCAGCGACTGTCTTACCAGTACATGTGATACGGTCGCCATGAAGGAAACCATTTGCCAAGAGGTATTTCATAACCGCTGGCACACCACCGACTTCGTAGAGATCTTGGAAGACATACTGACCAGATGGTTTCAAGTCGGCCAAGTGAGGCACACGCTCTTGGATTGTATTGAAGTCCTCAAGTGACAAGTCAACATTAGCCGCATGGGCAATGGCAAGCAAGTGAAGAGTGGCATTTGTAGAACCACCGAGAGCCATGGTTACAGTGATAGCATCTTCAAAGGCTTCACGAGTCAAGATATCTGATGGTTTGAGTCCAAGCTCCAACATCTTGACAACAGCACGTCCTGCTGCTTCGATATCTTCTTTCTTGTCAGCTGATTCAGCTGGGTGAGATGAAGATCCTGGCAAACTCATACCGAGAACTTCGATAGCAGTCGCCATGGTATTAGCTGTGTACATACCACCACAACCACCAGGACCAGGACAGGCATTACATTCAAGACGTTTCACGTCCTCAGCTGTCATGTCACCGTGGTTCCATTTTCCGATTCCCTCAAAGACAGAAACCAAGTCAATGTCTTTGCCATCAAGATTACCCGGTGCAATAGTCCCACCATAGGCGAAAATAGCCGGGATATCCATATTAGCAATGGCAATCATAGAACCAGGCATGTTCTTGTCACAGCCACCGATAGCGACGAAGGCATCGACGTTGTGACCACCCATAGCCGCCTCGATAGAGTCCGCAATGATATCACGAGATGTTAGAGAGAAACGCATACCAGGCGTTCCCATGGCAATCCCGTCCGCTACGGTGATAGTCCCAAACTGAACAGGCCAAGCACCTGCCGATTTGACACCTTCTTTGGCCAATTTCCCGAAATCATGCAAGTGAATGTTGCAAGGGGTATTTTCCGCCCAAGTTGAAATCACTCCCACAATCGGTGTTTCAAAGTCCTTATCTGTCATACCAGTCGCACGAAGCATGGCACGGTTTGGTGATTTAACCATGCTGTCATAAATGCTACTGCGGTGACGTTTATCTAATTCAGTCATCTTATCCCTCCCATTTCAGTTTTTACTATTATAGCACATTTTAAAGGCAATGAACAGAAGAAAATTCTTGAATTTTCAGAAAATTTCGATTAATTTGATTGAATGACTTCTAATTTTTTTATCTTTTTTTGTCAAGTAACTTTACTTTACAAAAAAAATGTGTTATCCTAGTATGGTTGATGAAAATCACTAGATTGAATCGAATTTAAATACCTAAAGGAGAAAAGAAAATGGCAGTACCTGCACGTCGCACCTCAAAAGCGAAGAAAAACAAACGTCGTACACACTACAAAGTAACAGCTCCATCTGTAAACTTTGACGAAACTACTGGAGATTACTCACGTTCTCACCGCGTATCACTTAAAGGATACTACAAAGGACGTAAAATCGCTAAAGCTGCATCAGCTGAATAATAGAAGGGAGATACCATGCGCGTAAATATCACACTTGAACACAAAGAATCTGGTGAACGCTTGTACCTTACTTCTAAAAACAAACGTAACACTCCAGACCGTCTTCAATTGAAGAAATACTCACCAAAACTTCGCAAGCACGTAGTGTTTACAGAAGTTAAGTAGGGGTTCAATACGAATCAATACATAAGAAAAACGCTGATTTAAAGCGTTTTTTCTTTTTGCCAAATGCGATATATTGCACTGTATTTCAATCCAAACTCTACCTTTTTCTCTACCTTTTTTCTTAAGACCTGGTTTGGAAAGTATGAATTTCAGTTGGACTAAAAACAGCGTAATATCAAGACTTTTCTCCGCTTTTATAAAAGCGTTTTTCCAATCAAATTCAACTAATTTTATCTAAATGGTGTGGATTTTACCCCCAAAATTACAGAGAATGGAGCTGATAAACACTAAACGTTCACACCATTAGTTAAATGATTTTTTTCATCATTTTTCTTAGATGATAGAACTTCTAATTTATTTCTTATTCAAGCAAAAACAACCTGCTATAAGTAAGAAAGAGGAAGATACAAGAAAAACACGGCGTAAAAACCGATTCAGTTCATTGTCCTCAATCCTTGTCTGCTTCATTTTCTTTTACGAGATCGTTTTGTGAATCTTTTTCAGAGAGTTTTTGATCAATATACTTGTCAATGTTTTCATAAAATTCCTTGGTCGCTTCACTATCTAATGTTGGCGAGTTCTGAACTTGATTCACTTTCAATTGAACAGATTGAATACCGTAAGAGGCTTGTTTTTGGTGGAGTGTTTCTAATTCTTCTTCTGAAATCGGATCTCCAACAACCGTCAAGACCAATTCATTGTTACTTGACTTGTAGACTTGATTAATAACCGTATAATTGGCGAACTCTTTTCCTACAAACTGTTTGATCCCTTCTTTGCGCGCTTGTTCTATTGTCAGAGTAACTGCCGAATAGCTAGCTGGAAGAATCAACAATACAATCAAAGATATCAAGCCAATTCTCATTTTAATGCTCAGCTCTTTAAATGAAGTTAAAGGAGATTTTCTCATCAAAATTCTTGTTCCAACAATGTTGGCTAGCATGATAAAGACACAGTTGATCAAGAAAAGATAGAGAGCCCCCAATAAAAATCGTACATTCCCATTAGCTAAACCATAGCCAGCAGTACAGATAGGCGGCATCAGAGCTGTAGCAATGGCTACTCCTGGCACGATATTGTTTGCTTCTTTTTTCCTTGAACCGATCACACCAGCAATCCCACCAGCAATAGCAATGAGGACATCCCAAATGGTTGGAGAGGTTCGTGCAATCAACTCGCTACTTGCATAAGACAAGGGAGAAATCCAGAAATACAGAGTCGAGACAAGCAAACTGACCAACACTTGAGTCAATAAAACCTCTAGAGATTGCTTGATTAAACGCGTATCAAAAATAGCTAAACCGAATCCCAGTCCAACAATCGGTGTCATGAGAGGTGAAATCAACATGGCTCCTATAATGACAGCTGTTGAATTCATATTTAGTCCGATAGAGGCAATAAAAATTGCACACATCAAAATCGCTGTATCTCTCAATCGAACATGAAGGTCATCGTATAATTTCTCACGGTATTCCCGTGTTGAATAATTGGCAGTCATTTGTCCTCTCCTCTTTCCTTATTTAAATTGGTATAATAATTAAAAATAACAGCTGATAAACAGCCAAAAAATATGAGCCCATAAATCGTCAAGAAGACACTGGTAATCCTTCCAATCAAGGTCACAGCTAGGAGATCCCCGTAGCCGACAGTCGTCGAAGTCACAAAAGCATACCAAAGACCGTCTCCGTAATTTGTGATAGCAGGTTCAACTAGGAAAAGCACGCCTCCTGACCCAAAAACAAAGGTCACAAAACTCAGAGCAAACCGAGTAAAACCCGTAACCTGCATAATATGCCATAACATTTTTAAACGTTTCATTTGTTCTCCTTATTCATACTAGCTCCTGACCGAGCCGTTTTTTTCCAATAATCAAAGTGAAGATAGGACATGATCTCCATCAGAGAAAGATAGACAAACTGATAGATCTGATTTAAGCTGATTATCAACTGATATTGTTTGAAAAATGACTGGAAGAAAGACCAGATATGACTGTCTTGAATCAGTCCCTTCTTAATATCAGACAGGATATTAGCTAAAGCTCCCAAGGACTGAAACGGTAAATCCTTGACATTTATATAGATCCGGTCCACCACATCATTCAGACTGGTATCTTGGATGGCATGAAATTCTCCAAAGAGAACTCCTGCCGCTCCAAGAGTAGAAACAAATTCCACCAAATAATTTCTGAGGAAATTTTCTCAACCTTTTCCCATAATGTGTTTAGTGCCATCCATAACGATCCCAACCAGAAAAAGGAAAGAAAACAAGCAAAGAAATTTTGCCGTAAATCCCAAAAAGCTTCAAGACTTGGTGTTGTTGGTTTTTCTAACTCTAAAACCAAGATGGTCATAATAATTGCTAGAACAGCATCTGTCAATACAATTAATCTGTCTTTCTTCATCGGATTACGTTGCCTTTCATTTTGTAGTATTCTATCTCATCGTATAATATTTATTAATCTTAAATATTGGATAGTCACTTCATATTTTGAGTACAAACAAGATACACTAAAAAGCATGTATCTGTCATATTTTATTTAACTTTAGAAATATTCATCCATCTAATCAATAAATATATCATATTTCACAATAAATGACTACTATCAAAGATACATTTTCTTTCAGATTTCTCCCTTTTAAACTTGGCTAACTTGACCTGCATTACCTAGGTCGCTTTGCTTTAAATTATACTTTTTTCTTAAAGATTTGCTACGAGTAGTCTTTCATGTGAGTAATTTTTATCAAAAAATTTCATAGATAAGTCCTATATATAATCATGATAAAGTAGTAAAAATAGTTGTTATCCTAGTTGATTAAAAAAGTCTTTGATTTCCTCATCTTTTATAAAATAATATATAATTTTCCCCTCTCTTCTAGTATCCAAGATGTTTTGATTGGCTAGTTTACGAAGATGGTGGGAGGCAGATGCCATACTGAGATTTAGTAAACAGGCTATATCACAGACACAGAGTTCTTCAACAGCAAGGAGATAAAAGATGATATTTATCTGTTTATTATCGGTAAACTTTGATAAAATACGAAGTGATTTTTGGACTTTTTCCTTTTCAAGGTAGTTCGTTGCGGTTGTAACATTTTGCTGATTTATAATATTCACTTGGCAGATACTATCTTTTTTCATAAT
This sequence comes from Streptococcus oralis, assembly GCF_023109155.1. Classification (GTDB taxonomy): domain Bacteria; phylum Bacillota; class Bacilli; order Lactobacillales; family Streptococcaceae; genus Streptococcus; species Streptococcus oralis_BZ. The sequence continues at coordinate 43,078 of NZ_JALDUA010000005.1, forward strand.
TTTTTCTCCTAGCCGAACACAGTCCTTAGCATGTTAAAGCTGTTGTTTTCAATCAGGATATACATCCCCAGTCCTAAATAAACAACGGCAATAAACCATCTGCTATATTTTTCCAAAGTTTCTCCAACAGAAGGGACTTGTGCCAATTTTTGGGCAGAAAAAACCAAGAGATAAATCATGACTAGAAAGGTAAGTAAAGCCACTATCAAATTCGCTAAATTTAAGGTAATAAAATATGGGACAAAAACACCAATATTGTCAGCACCACAACTTGCAAAAGTAATCATAGCGACTAGAAAAATCAGGTTTTTATTATCTTTGCGCAAACCATCTTTTGCAATAGCTTCTCCATCAGAATCTCCTAAAAGCAAAACTTTGAGTCCTAGGAAAATTGGAATCAAACCGAGCAAACCTAAAATCTCTTTACTAGGAATATAATTTAAGACAAATGCAAAAAGTAAACTTAGCAATATTAGACTAACAGAGCCTAGAAATTGTCCTAAATAGATGTTAATGATGTCTTTTCTGCTTTTTCTTTTGGCAAAAAATAACATTAGGATAATAAGTAAGTCTACGGCTGTCCCAGAATACAGGATTATTGAAGTAACAACATTTTGAACCATAAAGCACCTCATTCAAATATATTTTTGAATGTATTTTAACATTAAACTTTGTAGATGTCAACTTCAGCTCCATCAAAATATAGATAAGAAGGTAGTGTCCCAAACATTAAAAAGCCCTGCCATCGAAATGATAGCAGGGCTTAACTTCAATATCCAGATGATATATTTATCTAAAAAAGGTAGAGTAAAAGGTAGAGTTTTTATTGATTTGTAGTGCGATATAATGAGTTTCCAAAAATCAAAAATCGCTTAAAATCAATATTTTGACATCTATTGACGTGTACTGAAACCCTTACTTAACCTCTGTAAGGATATAATTACGGTACCAGTATATCATAAATAATAACAAAATCTTGACTTTCCGAAAAAAAAGTATTTTCCGGAAAAATATCGAAATTAAATCAAAACTAAAAATATCTCATACATTTGAACTGCACCCCAAAAGTTAGACAGAAAAAATCTAACTTTTGGGGTGCAGTTCATCAAAGGTGCTTTTCATTTTAAAAAACTTGTGGAAAAACTTCATCCCATATATCTACTAAGCTTTTCCCGTCAAATACTTTAGCTTCCATAGCTTCATCAATTGTATCAAACTGCTGACCTTCATAATCATAACCAACTACACATATACTCGATAAAAAGCAAGCACCTCGGCTATTATAATTAAATTCAAGATCTTTGTCTAAATATTTTTTAATTTCATCCTTTTTCATATAGGACCATCCCAACTAAAACAATCTCAACAAACAAGATTTTTTCCTTAGATTCTATTCCCACTACTAGCTTTCTATGATGCTGACGATTTCATCTTCAAAATATTCATAAAGAGTTCCATCAACATCTACCAGCAAGGAGTCAATCTCCTCGTCATTGTCAGAGGCGTCACAATAGTCTTCTACAAATCCTCTAACTACCGCGCCATTTTTTAACGTGATAATTACATCTGTACGGTTAAATTTCCAGAGTGTCATTTAAATATTCCTTTCAATATTGGCTAATTGCTTTGCTTTTTCGTAGTAAGGTGTTAAGAAATCGATAAAACCTTGTTTGTCGCTTGGATCATGTTCCTCTAAAAATATCATCAACTCAAAGTCATTGAGAGCGTCAAACATTTCAGAGTTTTCATTATCCCAAGCCTCGGAAAATTCCGCATCTTCTCCAAAAAGAGCGTTAAACGTAAAGGAAAAATCCCAAAAATTATCAATCTGACCACTGACTGTTTGCTGGAGCATGTCTAATACTTGTTGACTATAACCCATTACCCATCCCCTCCTAATAAGAACGTTGTAGCATATTGAGCTACGTTCCAAAAATTTAACAGACAAAATCTAATTTTTGGGGTGCAGTTCATTCATCAAAGATGATTTTTATTTTAATAATACTGCACTTCAATTCCATCCATAATTTCTACTAAAGTGTTATCGTCAATTTTTAGAGAAATCAGATCAATGAATGATGATACCTGGTATTCCTTATCTCCAATCACCACTACAATATCATGAACAGAATTAGGAAAAATCCCACATACTTGACCATTATAATCAAAAGAGGCATCCCAACCATTGTCATATAACTCTTGTAAATCATCTAATATTGCCATATAAACTAAATCCTTTTCCATAGTGTTTTCTTTCAAATAAGGCAGGTAAAAGCACCTAGATTGTTCTAAGTCCTATGAGATTGTTTTAATCGAGACAATCTCACTCTCAAAGAGAGAAATTTCAGTAGCTTCATCTGGACTAGGATTAGCAATGAGAATAGTGATTTCATCTTGCTCATCATTGTCCATTTCGTCAACAAAGTCTATGACACGTCCCTTGATTATCTTATCGCAATTAGTGACTATCTGAACCCTTGATCGAAGATACTTCCAAAGCTGTTTACTCATTTATTTTCCTCTCTGCTATTTTTTCGATAGTTCTTATACTTTTTATAGTTAGTCGATAAAATCGCCTAGGTTGAACTAAGCACTAATAATTTTGATTTTCTTGATAATATCTTCAGGATATGAGCGATCACCTATAACTATTTCGTCAGGACCATCTAAATCATAACCGTCAAACCAATCAACCACCCTACCCTTGATGGAGGTCCCATCTTCTAAAATAAGGCGAACATTTTTATCAACATATTCCCATAATTTCATTAAGTTCCTTCTCTCTAACATCGGAACAATATGACCCAATATTAGTTATTTACTAATGGCTTTTAGTTCCTGTTAAAAGCATTATAGCACACCTTACTTGCTAAAGTACAACAAGCACCCCATTAGACTAACCTGCTACTTTGCTTTCTTGTAAAAATGTTGTATACTTAAGTAAATAAAGGAAGTAATCTTGTTCCCCCCTGTCTACTATGTGGTCGGAATGATGGTTACTTCTTTTTTCCCCCTTACTATCTCAATAGCCTTGTATTTAAAAGTTTTTTAGGCTATAATTAAATTAACGAATAGAGGTTTTCCATCTCCCCTTGAAACAGATCTTTCTGCGGTAGGAGGTGGGACGCCTCTATTTGTTTTTTAAGTCAAAATGATGTAAAATTAATTCAAGAAAGAAGTGTGGTTTTCCCGCCTAAAAGCTCTATAGCTGTGGGAGGGTCACGCTTCTTTTTACCTCTCAAAAGAGAACGCAAAAAAAGCCGTCTCATTCTTTGAAGCAGCAATGAAATCAATCTAGCAAATATCTAAGCAAACCCAGAAATCAACCTTTTAAGACAAAGCAAAAAGCCCACTGTTGTAGGCTTTCTGTAAGATATTTCTTAAAATTAAAGCATCTTGTTGTAGAATTCAACGACAAGTGCTTCGTTGATTTCTGGGTTGATTTCGTCGCGTTCTGGCAAGCGAGTCAATGAACCTTCCAATTTTTCAGCATCGAATGATACGAATGCTGGACGTCCAAGAGTAGCTTCTACTGCTTCAAGGATTGCTGGAACTTTCAATGATTTTTCACGAACTGAGATTACTTGACCTGGAGTTACACGGTATGATGGGATATCAACGCGTTTTCCGTCAACAAGGATGTGACCGTGGTTTACGAATTGACGAGCTTGACGACGAGTAGTCGCAAGACCAAGACGGTAAACAACGTTATCCAAACGACGTTCCAAAAGAAGCATGAAGTTGAAACCTAGGATTCCGCCTTTGATTTTTGTAGCTTGTACGAACAAGTTACGGAATTGTTTTTCACCTACACCGTAAGTGAAACGAAGTTTTTGTTTTTCAGCCAATTGCAAACCGTATTCTGACAATTTAGAACGGTTGTTTGGTCCGTGTTGTCCTGGTACGTAGTTACGACGTGCCAATTCTTTACCTGTACCTGTAAGTGAAAGGCCAAGGCGACGAGCTTGTTTCCAAGATGGTCCTGTATAACGTGACATATGTATGTCCTCCTGATATAAATAATATTTGGCGGAAATAGTCACTTAGAAAGCCCTGATTCGTGCAGATGCCCTTCGCCTAAACAGCCAAGGTTACTTGTCATAAGACACCTGTTGACGAGCTTCATGCTTTCCTGCTGCTATTTCACACAAAGGCTATTATACCATGAAAAGCTAGATATGTAAAGGGATTTTACAGCTTTATTTCAAATTGAGGCTGAATGTAAATTTGCTTCCTAAGCCATATTGACTTTCTGCTGTGATTTCGCCACCAAGCTGATGGGCTAGTTCGCGTGCAATCGCAAGTCCTAATCCATGTCCACCTGTCTTCATATTGCGCGAAGTTTCTACACGATAAAGTCGTTTAAAGATCTTTTCCAAATCTTCAGGAAGGATTCCCTGACCCTCGTCTTTCACACTGATTCTCAGCTCTTGTTCTGTTAATTGGGCAAGAACCTCGATTCTGGTTCCTGGTTCTGAATATTTAAAGGCATTGTTTAACAAATTGACCAGAATGCGAGAAAGTTTGTCAGAATGGCTCTTGATTTTCGCCGACTCAGGTGATACTTGAATGTAAACATCTCGCTCCTCTTGTTCAATCTGGAGTTGAAATTCACTCATTGACTCAATCAACAGCTGATCTAAAAAGACCTCTTCGACTTCTTCATCAGCAGTATCTTGAGGTTGGGTGTTAAGAGTCAGAACATCCAATTCCTCCACTAGCTTGTTTAGACGCTCGGTTTGCCGACCAATCGTGGCTAAGTAGTGGAGTCGCTCCTCTTCCTTAATCACTCCATCTAGAATTCCCTCCACAGTAACCTGAATGGAGGTAATGGGAGTTTTAATATCGTGAGAGAGCTGCGCAATCATCATTCTCTTTTCTTGCTCGCTCTCATCAAGTGATTGAAAGGTGGCTTGCAAATTGTGGGACATGTCATTAAAAGCCTGGCCCAGCTCTTGAAATTCTAATGGTCCCTTGGTTTCAATTTCTGTGCTGAAATCCTTGCTTGCTATATCCTGAGCTTGTTTTTTCAAATGTTTCAGAGAAGAGAACACTGGCGACAAAAGAAAGATGCTCACTGCAGCGCCAATGAAACTAGCAATCAAGGTCATTCCAACGAGAAAGTAAACTTCACTTTTCTCGATCAACATCCGTTGGACTGCCCAGAAAACGACCAAAATCGTTAGTAGAGTCGACACTAGATACCCCACTAAAATATAGTTTTTTAATTTCATGTTCTACCTCTTGGTCTTTCCATCTTATAACCCAAACCCCAGACAGTTTTGATAGCAGGAGCATTTGAATTCGTATACTTGGTCAACTCTTGCCTCAAAGCATGGATATGAACATTGAGTGTATTGGTATCATCCACATAGTCCTCTTGCCATACCTTCTCATAAAGTTCCGTCTTTGAAAAGACTCTCTCGGGATTGCTGGCTAATATCCATAGAAGTTCAAAGGATTTTACTGTCAATTCCAAAGGTTGCTCCCCAATGCGAACCTCATGAGTCACATGGTTGATCACTAAGTCACCAAACTCGATCTGTTCTGTCTCTCCTCCACGGCTAAGGCGACGCAAGATATTATTCACTCTTAAAACCAATTCGCGTGGGCTAAAGGGTTTGACTATAAAATCATCTGCCCCCAAACTTAATCCATAAATCTTATCCTGTTCGCTTGTCTTAGCAGTTGTAAAGAGGAAGGGTTGATCCGGAGCGATATACTGAACTTCACTGATAAAATCATACCCGTCCATATTGGGCATCATGATATCTGTGATAATGAGGTCGATAGATTTTTTTCTGAAAAGCTCTAATCCCTCCTTGCCATCATGGGCGACCAAAACGTCGTAACCCGCCTGTATAAGATAGCGGTGTTGAATATCTAGAATATCTATTTCATCATCAACCAGCAAAATTGTCTTTTTCATCTGACACTCCTTCGATAAAAACAGTGTTATACTTGCTTTAGTATAACACTATTTTCTCTAATGTTTAAATGATTTGAATCTTAATCTTCTCGTTTGGTTGTCAAACCCAAAAGTCCAACAAGACCTGCCAAGGCTAGACCAAAGATACCAAGGCCTGCTGTAGCCGTTTTAGCTTCCCCAGTATTTGGTAGCATCGCTTTATCATCTTTTTTCATCATATTAGCCATTGGGCTAGAAGCTGGTTGATCTACTTTCATATCTGACATATGGTTATTTGTACCCATCACACCCTCAGTCGTACCTGTAGAGCCTGTTTCAGAAGGCTTCGTATTCATCTGACCTTGTTGAGATGGTATTGTCGCCATTTCTTTTCCACGAAGTTGAATCGTTACTTGACGAGTAGCAATCAGATTGGTCAAATCAGGTTTGCCATCTTTAGATCCATAGACTTTAACAGTAGCTAGGTATGTATGGGTTCCGTTAGCTCGAAGTTGATCCAGCAAGGCCTGACCATCTTTGCCAACCGTATTGCCATTCAAATCCACTTCGTAGAAATATTGACCTTTAGCCAAGCCTTCAAGTGGCAATAGAGCAGGATTTTTAGCTGTTCCGTTGTCGGACCATGGGGCTTTGTCTGAGGCTTTTAACAAGAGGCGAGTCAACATACCATCTCCACCAAAAGCTTCGTACGGAATAACTTGGTTGACACCAGCCAAGAAAGGTCCAGGAACCTTAGCCTTATCAAGGTAGCTAGCTGGAACATCAATCATGTCTTTGACATTGTTAACAACAGACTCTTTAACCTGATTTGGTGTGGTCAAGCCATTCAAATTAACAGCCAAATCCTTAGTCGCTACGAGATTGGTTAAGTCAGGCTTGCCGTCTTTTGCACCGTACACCTTGATGGTTGCCTTATAGCTTTGTGTACCATTTTGTTTCAAAAGGTCAAGCAGCTCTTTGTCAGATTTTCCTTGGGTGCCTGCCAAGTCTACTTCGTAGAAGTAAAGGCCTTTGCCCAATTTCTCTACCGGTGGGAGAGCGGGATTTTTAGCTGTTCCGTTGTCTGACCATGGAGCCTTATCAGAGGCTTTCAAGATCAGGCGAGTTAACATGCCGTCTCCAGCGAAGAATTCGTATGGAATGACTTGGTTGACACCAGCTGTGAATGGTCCTGGGAAGTTGGCTCTATCCAAATATGAAGCTGGAACATCTACTGTATCTTTGGTGTTGTCGGCCACACCTTTTTGGACTTCGGCTGGAGTGGTTAAGCCGTTCAAATTAACAGTCAAATCTTTAGTCGCTACCAGATTAGTTAAGTCAGGCTTGCCATCTTTTGCACCGTACACCTTGATAGTAGCTTTATAGCTTTGTGTACCATTTTGTTTTAAGAGATCAAGCAGCTCTTTGTCAGATTTTCCTTGGGTGCCTGCCAAGTCTACTTCGTAGAAGTAAAGGCCTTTGCCCAATTTCTCTACTGGTGGGAGAGCAGGATTTTTAGCTGTTCCGTTGTCTGACCATGGAGCCTTATCGGATGCTTTCAAGATCAGGCGAGTTAACATGCCGTCTCCAGCGAAGAATTCATATGGAATGACTTGGTTGACACCAGCTGTAAATGGTCCTGGGAAGTTAGCCTTGTCCAAGTAAGTGGCTGGGACATCTACTGTATCTTTGGTATTGTCAGCCACACCTTTTTGCACTTCAGCTGGGGTGGTCAAACCATTCAAGTTGACATCCAAATCTTTAGTTGCTACCAGATTAGTTAAGTCAGGTTTGCCATCTTTCGCACCGTACACCTTGATAGTAGCCTTATAGCTTTGTGTACCATTTTGTTTCAAAAGGTCAAGCAGCTCTTTGTCAGATTTTCCTTGGGTTCCAGCCAAATCCACTTCATAGAAGTAAAGGCCTTTGCCCAATTTTTCTACTGGTGGGAGAGCAGGATTTTTAGCTGTTCCGTTGTCTGACCATGGAGCCTTATCAGATGCTTTCAAGATCAGGCGAGTCAACATGCCGTCACCAGCAAAGAATTCATATGGAATGACTTGATTGACACCGGCTGTGAAGGGACCAGGGAAGTTAGCCTTATCCAAGTAAGTGGCTGGGACATCTACTGTGTCTTTTGTGTTATCAGCCACACCTTTTTGCACTTCAGCTGGAGTGGTCGCCGGTTGCGCTTCACTGGCTTCACGGTCTTGTCCAGAACCTGTAGACGCAGGACTTTCCACAGGTTTAACTGCATCTTCTGTTTGTTTCTTAGAGTCAGGTTGTGCTTGCACTTCTTCTTTTGGTTCTACCACTGGCTCTTTAGCAGTTACATCCGCTTTTTCTGAAGAGCTTGTCGTATCCACACTTGCTTTAGGTGTTGGAACAGACTGTTCTGAAGGAAGAGCTACATCAACTGATTTTTTGAGAACCTCTGCTGGTAAGTCGCTCTTTTCACTCACCGAAGCAGTGTCTGGCACGACTTGGGCAGGGGTCGGATTGACGACATCAGCACGTGCAGAACTTGGTTGACCAACTAGGACAAAGAAGCCACTAGCCACAACAACTGAAGCAACACCGACACTGAGACGGCGAATAGACCAACGAGTATATCTCTGATTTGGATTGAATTTCATAGGATTCTCCTTAGAGTTTTCTTTTTTTGATGACTCTAGTATAATCTCCTAAAATTAAAAAGGATTAAGAAAAAGTTAAAATTTTTCTTAAATCCCTCTTATAAAATACTTATATTGACTCGTTAATTGTTGGAAAGAGAGTACCCTTCCTCTCCTACTCACTCAGTTCAGCTAGGGTGTCCAAATGTTGGTTATTAATGACGGCCATGATGTAGGCATCTGCCTCTAAGAGGTCATTGGGTCCGAATTGGACATCCAGAGGAGCATTTTCGTAGGCACGAAAGCCAAGTACGTTGAGGTTGTATCGCCCACGTAAATCTAGCTGACTGAGGCTTTTACCTACCCATGATTGGGGGATTTTCATCTCGACAATCGATACATTCTTGTCTAGCTGAAAGACGTCTACGCTGTTATGAAAGAGGATGGTCTGTGCCAATGAGCGCCCCATTTCAAACTCTGGTGAGATGACTGCGTCCGCACCAATTTTTTCCAACACCTTTTTAGCTGTATGACTTTTGACCTTGGCAATGACGGTCGGCACTCCTAGACTCTTGCAGTGCATAACCGCGAGAACACTGGACTCCAAATTTTCACCCGTTGCGACAACTACGGTATCACAGGTGTCAATCCCCGCTGATAGAAGGAGTTCTTCATCCGTGATATCTCCAACTACCCCACGCGCCAGCACAGGTTCAAATTGATTAATGCGTTCCTCGTGGTCATCAATAGCAATGATATTCATGTCATGCTTGGCTAGGGCAGCCAAAACACTGCTCCCAAAAATTCCCAAGCCTAAAATTCCAATTGTCCGATCTGACATCGTTCTTCCTTTCTTATCCAATAGTGATATCTGCTTTCATATAGTGAATCGTATCTTTCTTGTCTGGCTGGTATTCCGCTACACTGACCAGTAGTGTCAAGGGACCAATACGGCCAATAAACATCAACAACATAACGATGCTGAGGGCTATCTTGCCTAACTCTGGTGTTAAATTTGCCGTCACCCCAACTGTCGCAAGGGCTGAAATGGTCTCAAACATGAGGTAGATGAAGCGCGGATTTCCCTCTGCTGTTATCCCTAGTAGGATCAAGCCCAGCAAGAATGTTAGCAAGAAGATAATAAAGACACTGAAAGATTTTTGCACAGTTCGGGGTTCAATGGTCCTCCGAGCCACATTGGCATGAGGCAAGCCCAATAGTTCGCTACGAGCAAAGACCAATAAGACAAAGAAGGTCGTAATCTTGAGCCCCCCTGCTGTCCCTCCAGGTGCCCCGCCCAGAAACATCTGTAGGATGTAGAGCAGTAAGGTAACTGGTCGAGCCTGAGTGTAGTCAATGGAAGCAAAGCCTGCCGTTCTCATGCTGACGGTCTGGAAGAAACTAACCAGCAATTTCTCTGGAGCGCTGAGATTTCCAATCGTTCCAGGATTGTTCCACTCGATGAACAAAGTCGATACGGTTCCAAAGAGCAGAATTCCCGCTGTTAAAAAGAGAACCAACTTGGTATGGAAACGCAGGCGGCGTTTTTTCTTTTTCCCAAACTGGGTCGCTAGGTCAAACCAGACCATAAATCCTAGACCACCCGTGATAATCAAACCCGCAATGACTAGATTGATCAAGGGGTCCGTTTGAAAAGCTACCAAACTCGTACTTCCAAAATTGTCAAATCCAGCATTACAGAAAGCTGAAACAGCCAAAAAGATAGAGGTTAACACCCCTCGGCCCCAGCCAAATTCAGGAATGAAGCGGAAACTCAGGAGAAAGGCACCAATTCCTTCCACCAAAAAAGTCGTCAGAAAGATCGAGCGGATGAAATCCTTTAGAGACTGGGTTTCTCCATAACTGAAACTTTCTTGAATAGTCTCCCGGCCACGAAGACTGAGCTTTTGCTTACCTTGGATATAAAAGATTCCGATAAAGGTCATAAGCCCCAAACCACCAATCTGGATCAAGAGCATACAGATCAACTGGCCCCAGATATTGTAGGTAGAAGCCACTGGCTGGGTAAAGAGCCCTGTCACACAGACCATGGACACCGTCGTAAAGAGATGGTCAAAGTAGGTCGCTTGTGACGTTGTTGCTTGCACAAAGGGAAGGCTTAAAAGGAGCGAGCCCAGTAAGATAACTAAGGCAAAACTTAAAAAGATGCGACGGGCTGGTGATAACCGAGACAGCGTCGTCTTGATTTTTTCCAAAAATGATTTGAATAACATAGCTACATTCTACCATAAAAACAGTCAGAACACTCACATGTGGTGCACAATGGCAAGACAGAGTTCGAGTGCCTTGTCAAAAGCTTCTGAGCCCCAGTCGCGACTGTCGTAGTTGTCCAGATCCGCCAAGGAATCTGCGGTAAAGAGCAATTCCCCCCAGACAACTCCACGTAGCTGAGCTACTGCCGCAAGAGCCGAGCACTCCATCTCCACAACAGCACAACCTTCTTCCTTACGGTAGGCAACCTTTTCAGCTGTCTCTCGGTAAAAACCATCTGTCGTCCAGGTCATAACTTCCTCATAAGGAATGCCTCTTTGCTCCAAAATTTGCTCAATGGCAGAGATAGCCTCAATCTGCATCTCCATATAACGAGAAGGCGCTACATAGTGGTAGCTCGTCCCCTCATCTCGCAAAGCGCGAACAGGGACGAGAAAGGCATTTTCCTCTATATCGGCTAGGACACCACAGGTTCCAGTGGAAATGATTTGCTCCACACCATAGCCAATCAACCAATCCATAAACTGGGCCGCTGGGGCAGAGCCTACGGGCGCCTGGGCCAGACAAATCTCCTCGCCCTTGTAGTTGAGGACGTAGACTGGATAAATCTTGGTGGCCGAAACGAACTCACCAACACAATCCGCCCCTACTTCCTGAGCATAGCGGTCAATCTCTTCCTCCAAAAATGCATAGATGCACTTCTTTGGCAACTTTAAATCTAGCCCCTCATGTGTTGGCATAAGGACCGCCTGAGGATTGTCATCAAACTCTAAAATGGGAATTGCATGCTTCTGAATCATAGCTCACCTCCTGTAATTTTGTACTATTGTATCAAAAGCTGACGAAGTGTCAAGGAGTTGTCTTTATCAATCCAGAAATCTCCTCTTCCATACACTTGAGAAATCGTTGCACCGCTGGAGAAGTCGGTTTCTGTTTTGGCAAAGCAAGGCCCAGCGAGACAAAACGTGGTGGGTTTAAAGGTAACTGTACTACATCTTCTTCCCAATCCTGTGCAATCATAGCCTGATTAAAACTCACTCCTAAACCTGCTTTTACTAACTGGTAGGTCGTAAAACCGTCTTTTGTTGTAAAACGTGTTTTTAAATTTAAACCTTCTTGCTCAATTAGTCTGTCCTGGTCTGTGTCTTGACCAGGTAAGGTATGGATAAACTCCTCTGCCTCCAAATCCTTCATCTCGTATTGAACTTGTCTAGCCTTGGGATGATTTTGGGGCAGCCAAACAAGAAGTGGATCCCGATAGAGTTCTTCCCAACTATAATCCGCCTTGTCTTGAGGTTCTGCACATAAACAGATGTCGACAGATTTTTCGGCCAACCACTTAGCTATTTCCTTATTCCCACCCTCCAACAACTTGATCTGGATATTGGGATAGCTCTCTGAAAAAACTTTTAAAAGACGAGGCATCCACATAGAAGATACACTAAAGTAGCAGGCAATCGTGATGGAGCCACGAACGACACCTTTTATATCATCACTCATCTCTTGCGCAATCTGACTGGATTCAACGATTTCTCTGAAATAAGGCAACATCAATTTCCCATTCTCCGTCAAGCGAACTCCTTTTTTACTGCGGATAAACAAGGAAAATTCTAATTCTTCTTCCAAACTCGAAATCATTCTCGTAATCCCTGACTGAGTATAATTGAGTTGTTCTGCTGCAGCTGAAAAAGAACCTGTTTCACTAGCGATTAGAACTGCCTGGCACTTACTTGCGTCCATTTTTCACTCCTTTTCTTTTATCTATTCCATTTTATCATAGTTGATATGATTTTTTGACGTTTGTGTAATGCATTTATTTCTTGTACAATGAATACATCAATCAAGAAAGAGGTCTCTTATGACAAACAAAACTCTAAATTTTGCAAATGATTATCTTCAAGGAGCACATCCTGCGATTCTCAAACGAATCATGGAAACCAATGAAATGGAAATGAGCGGATATGGGAACGATTCGATTAGTGCCAGTGCTGTTGAAAGCATCCGAAAAGCCTGCGCTTGTCCGCAGGCAGCTGTCCATTTTCTTATCGGTGGAACCCAGACCAATCAAGTCATGATTGACAGCCTCCTCCAATCTTATCAAGGGGTGATCGCTGCAAAAACTGGCCATATCAGCGTTCATGAGGCTGGTGCTATAGAATTTGGAGGTCATAAAGTACTCGAACTAGAGGGAAGCGATGGAAAAATAACTGCCCAGCAAATCAAAGAAACAATTGAAGATTATTGGGCTGATAAAAATCATGAGCATATGGTCATGCCAGGAATGGTCTATCTCTCTCAACCAACTGAGCTCGGAACTCTTTATTCAAAAGCAGAATTAGAAGCTATTTCTCAGGTTTGTAAGGAAAAGAATATCAAACTCTTCGTAGATGGTGCTCGTCTTGCTTACGCACTTGCCTGCCCTGAAAATGATGTCAACCTTGCTGATTTGGCTCGCTTATGCGACGCATTCTATATTGGCGGGACCAAATGTGGCGCTCTTCTCGGGGAAGCCGTCGTTATCCCAAATCCTCAACTCCTTCCTCACATGACCAGCATTATCAAACAACACGGCGCCCTTCTAGCCAAAGGAAGACTTCTCGGCATTCAATTTGACGAATTGTTTAAAGATAAGCTCTATCAGACGATTGGCGAAGATGCGATTTCCTACGCCAACCAAATTCGTCTAGCTTGTAAAAATGCTGGTCTCCCCCTTTATTTTGAAAATCCAACCAATCAAGTCTTCTGTATTGTGAATGATGAACAGATGAAAAAACTGGATCAAAAGGTGATTTTCTCTTACTGGGAAAAATATGATGATAACCATACCCTCATCCGTTTTGCGACCGCCTGGTCTAGTCGAAAAGAAGATGTGGAAGCCTTGTGCAGAGTGATTGAGGAGTTATAAATAAATACCAAATTCAACAACAAAAAAGACATGAATCTGAAATAAGCAGAATATGTCTTTTTTAGCTTGTTTGAAAGTCAAGTAAATAAACCTTAGTTCTTCTAGAACTCCCTTATTTCCACAAACCACCTAAAATTTGTTTTTCTAATAAGTCTAGATCTTCTTCCTTTATTTCTCCGTTGTCACTAACGATATAAAGCTGAGCGAAGTAAGCCAACAACGGGCCAACACAAATACGAACCATTTGAGGACTCGTTAACTCTGGATTTACACGTGGATCTGCTAGCAATTCCTTATGAAGTACTCGAAGTTTATCTTGAATAGCATTCCAGATAAAAATCTGTTCATTTTTTAGTTTTTTATTTGAAAAACTCTCCTGCAGAATGATTTTCATCAAAGCACGATTTTTTTTGAGATAGCTCATACGATCATGGACGAGATAACGAACCCTCTCTTCTGTCGTTTCAAAAGCTAAGAGTTCCTCAAAAAAACTACCGAAAATGCCTGGGACTACAGGATGTAAAATAGCCGTCAGTAAATCATCCTTCGTCTTAAAATACTTAAACAAAGTTGCCTGGCTTAGTCCAGCACGCTCAGCTATGTGAAGAGTTGAGGTCCCATGGTAACTCCTGGTTGATATGAGATCCACTGCTGCCTGCATGATTTTTTTCTTTCCTTGAGGGTAATTCGCTTCTTCTAAGTAATCTTCAAACGATTCAAAAACAGTCTTATCCATCTAATCTTCACACCTTTTTAGCATTATTTATGTTGATTTCTAAACTTTACGATAACGACGCAATCCAACAATATTAAGAATTGTTAAAATGATCAAGAAAATCATTAAAACACCAAGATTTGACAAAATATCACCAAGATTGTGCCCGTAAAGAATAATCTGGCTTATTGCATCACCAGAATAGGTTAATGGCAAAAATTTCCCCACAGTTGGAGCCCATTCTCCCATGGATGACAATGGAATAATTCCTGAGAAAAAAAGTTGGGGCATAATCACGAGAGGAATAAATTGCATCATTTGGAATTCTGATTTTGCTAGAGTAGACAAGAGAATTCCAAAAGCTAGCGCTACAAGAGCCAGTACCACATTAACTATTATAACATTTAAAATACTTCCTACAACTTCTACATCTAGTAGCCAAATTGCTGCTAAAACGACAACTGCCGTTTGAAAAATCGCAATAATACCGTAAGACAACATATAGCCATAGACGATTTCAGATCGTTTCACTGGTGTTGCTAACAAACGTTCTAGTGTTCCACTGGTGCGCTCTTTCAAAAGCGCCATACCTGAAATCAAAAAGACAAAGAAGAAAACTACAAAACCTATCAAAACCGGAATCATACTGGTAAAGAAGCTTGTATTTTCATCTCCATACTGGTAAGACTCCTTGATTTCTGGTATTTTTGCGTCCGAGTCCAATTGTGGAAGAGCTTGTTTAACACGAGATACTAACTGATCGGTGCCTTCACTGGCGATACTTGTCCGTAACACTTGTCGTATCATAGAGGTCTTGGAGGCATCTGTGTTTGCGTAGTCGACCTGATACTCACCGTCTTTATAAGAAATCACAGCATCGACTTTTTCATTTGCTAGCGCTTCTTTGGCTTGATCTAAATCTTGATAAGTCTCAACGTCCACATGATCGAGCTCATCCATTTTCGTTACCAAACCAGTTGGTAGATCCTGTGTTGCTAACTTGACATTCACGGTTGTACTAGCTGAAAACATGAGGTTCATCAGCCACATGATAAAAACAGGTGCTATAAACATCAGGGCTAGAGTTCGTTTGTCACGAAGTAATTCTTTGATGACTTTTTTTGCAATCGCTATTGTTCTCATTTTACTCACCTTCTGCTCTTAAAAATACTTCTTCAATACTTGAAACTTGATAACTTTCTTTTAAGTGTTGCGGTGTATCAAAAGCAATGATTTTTCCGCCTAATAATAAGCCGACCTTATCCGTCAACTCTGCTTCATCCATAACATGGGTAGTAACTAATATCCCAATCCCATTGTCTCTAAGCGCGAATAATTCTTTCCAGATTTTCTTTCGAAGAGAAGGATCAATTCCAACTGTCGGTTCGTCCAAAATCAAGAGTTGAGGATTCCCTAACAGCGCGATAGCAAGCGACAAGCGTCGTTTCATCCCTCCAGAATAACCAGAGACTGCCTTGTTTAAATGGTCTGTCAAATCTACTACCTGAGCTATATGAGCTATTTCCGCCTTCAGGTCTTTTTTAGAAAGCCCCTTTAGCTGACCAAAAAATTCCAGATTTTCTTGGCCTGACAAGGCCTCGTATAAAGCATCTGACTGGGCCATATAGCCAATATCTCCTAAAATATGACGATTAGGCATGGTATGGTCTAAAACTAAAGCGACACCTCCATCTGCTTTTTCCATCCCTAACATGGTTTTAATCATGGTTGATTTACCAGCACCAGACGGACCAATTAAGCCTATAATTTCTCCTGGCTGCAATTCCAAGCTGACATGATTCAGAACTATTTGATGGTCAAAAGA
Source organism: Streptococcus oralis (assembly GCF_023109155.1). Lineage (GTDB taxonomy): Bacteria > Bacillota > Bacilli > Lactobacillales > Streptococcaceae > Streptococcus > Streptococcus oralis_BZ. The sequence continues at coordinate 59,278 of NZ_JALDUA010000005.1, forward strand.
TTTTACTAAATCTTGTAAATGTAGTAATGTTTTCATTTACTTCCTCCTTGGTGAGTTAATACTCACTTGCTAAATATAAACCTATTGTAGTGAGTAATTACTCACTTGTCAAGAAAAAATCTGAATTTTTTTAAAAATAAAGCACCAGATATTATTATCTGATGCTTATAATGGATAGCTATTGCTTTTAGAGCTGTTTCTAAATCTCTTCTCGATACTCTGAAATGGTCTTTCCTGTCCACTTTTTAAAGGCCTATTCTTCCTCTGCTTTTCTCAGCCAATCCTACCATCGTCATTGCTATCGCAACTCTAATGACCTTGGCGACGGAAATTCATTTTACTCATTTTTATATGAAACAGACTAAGAAATTTTCAAGACCTAATTGGGAGTTGTTTTAGCTACAATCCATCTCTCAAACACAAAAGCTCTCCCTTCTCTTTCGAGAAAGGAGATTCTTTTTTATCCTTGTCCGCCAGGGGCTGGACCGCCACCTTGAGGGCCTCCATTTGGTCCACCACCTCCAGGCATAGAGTTGACAATTTCCGTTTGTTTTTCACCGTTGAGATAGATATCTCCACCTGTGTAGGTCGCAGTTCCATCAAAGTCAAAACCTGTTTGACCAGTCATTTTAATGGTTCCGCCTGTAACTGTGATATTGCCGTTTGAGTCGATTGGGTCTGTGTCCCCTTGGCCGACTTCTACTGTCAGGTTCCCACCGTTCATAGTGAAGAAGATTTCACTCTGTTGGGCGTTTTTATTAGCTGCGTTGACTCCATCATCTGTCGAATAGATGCTAATGTCCCCACCGTTGATAGTGATGGACTTACCTTCAAGTCCTTCTGTCGAATTTTTGACGGTGTAGGTACCACTATCGATAACCAGGTCTCCAGAAGCGTGGATGCCATCATCTCCTGCTGTGACGGTGATGTTGTTGTTGGATAGGTACATGGTTCCGACTGAAGTATCCTCGTCATTGTCCACCTTTACGCCATCTTCCTTGGCATCGATAGTCATGGTCGTACCAGTGATGTTGAGTTCATCATTGACATTAAAGGCATCGCCAATTGCTGTGATGTTATAGGTTCCACCCGTGATGTGGAGGGTGTCGTTGGCCTTGATACCATTGTTCTTCTTGCCATCTACATTGAGAGTTCCTTTCCCGTTGATGGTCAAATCCACCTTAGAAAAGAGAGCTGCGTCTGCTTTTTCGTCACTGTTAGAGCTTGAGTCAGAGAGACTGTTGGTGGTTCCCTCTGCTAGAGTCAGGTAGACATGACCAGCTGATGTCGCAGATATCGCTGCATTGGTGTTGGTCATGGTGACACCTTTTAAGACTAGCTGAACATCTGCCGACTCATCTGCTTCAACCTTGATCTGTACTCCGTCAGACTGACCTGAAATCACATAGGTTCCAGATTTTGTGATGGTCACTGTTGAGCCAGAAACTGTCACACCATCTCCAGAGACGTTTGCAGATGAGCCAGATAGCTCAATCTTAGAAGCTGTGCTTTCATTATAGGAAGTATCATAGTCCTTCTCTGTGAAATAGGAAGATGGATTTGTTTTGGTTGAAGTTGTTGTTGCATTATTTGTAGTTGCCTTGATATTGGATGTAGTTGTTGACTGGGCACATGCTGCCATCAGCACCATTGCCGTTAAACTCGTTGCGAGTAGGGTCCATTTTTTTGATTTCATACCTTTTTCCTCTCCTTCGTATGATATAGCTAGACAGTCTACAGAAGATTCCTGAAATGAAACTAAAACTTTTCTGAAAGTTTCCTTAAATTTAGTTTCGCTTAATATTCTTTTGAAAAGGCTACTAGAAACAATTTGAGAATACTAAAATACAGTTAATAGTTTTTAAAACCAACATCCCCCAGTGCCATGTCTCCCAAACCAAAAAGAAGAAAAATTTATAAGACTAAGATAGAAATCATGACCACCCGTCTAACGGGTGGTTTGCACCAGGGCTATAAGCCCAAATTACCAGCCAGCGCCTAAAGACGCTGGCTTTCACGTTGTTCAAGCCTTATTGCTCTTGACTCGTCACAAACCTCTCAAAGAGGCTTTAGTATTACTTACCACTATCCCTAAAGGGATCCTCATATTCTTTTACACTCATTTTATCTAGTGCTATATCATGCTTTACTCGTTCTCGAATTTTTATACTCGTGAAGAAATCATCCACTTGATAATTTCTTTAATCTTGAATATATTTCTTAATTGTGGCTTCATTGAGCCCTACTGTACTTACATAATAACCTTCTGCCCAGAAATGCCGATTCCCAAACTTATACTTGAGGTTGGCGTGTTTATCAAACATCATGAGTGCACTTTTGCCTTTTAAATACCCCATGAAACTTGAAACGCTTATCCTTGGTGGAATACTTACTAACATATGTACATGATCAGGCATTAAATGGCCTTCGAGAATCTCAACACCTTTATAACTACATAATCGACGAAATATTTCTCCCAAACTGCTTCGATATTGATTATAAATGACTTTTCGTCTATACTTAGGGGTGAACACAATGTGATATTTACACATCCACTTTGTGTGTGATAAACTATGTGCCTTTTGTGCCATATTTTTCTCCTTTCGCTTTACAATTGGCTTGAACACCTTTATTGTATCGCGTTTGGAGTTTTTGGTATAACCTTCGACGCGCACCCGCATAGCGGGTGGTTTATTTGTCTCGCACCTAACGGAGCGAGACGGACTAATAGTCACATAATAAAACACCCCAAAAAGTTAGATTTTTTCTGTCTAACTTTTGGGGTGCCGTTCAAACCGTTGCTTTTTTTGATAAAATCGAGACACTATTGTCCCAGCCTCGTTTAGTTTCAAAATATTTCCAGTTAAAAGTCTGAAAGAAAATTAAGACATCAGAAATCTTCAGAATCAAATACACCTTCCTCAATAATTAATTTTAAAAAACTTGCACTTGTATATGCTGCATATTGTTGATAACTATCATTTTTATCTGCATCAGCAAAATCACAAACACTCTTTACCGCAAGAAAGTTCTCTGGTCTAGGTGTTGAAGTATGTTTACAAGAAAAATACATCCCATAAATTTCCATCTCAAGACCAAGTAATTTCCTAGTCAAACTTTGTGGTCTTTTTAAAATTTCCCTATCTGCTACAACACTTGATCCAGAAGCAACTGGACCTATCTTCATTTGTAAATCATGTTCAGGGGTTGGCCCAGAAAATTCTTTTTTTATTTTAAATAACTTTACGGGAAGATCAACAATTTTATTTATCTTTGAAACTAATTCCTCATGGATCGAAATAGAACTATAATCAGGTTTGAAAGAGCCTTCAACTATTTTCCCACTATCATAGTTCCATGATTCCTTAGATACCATTATATCACCTAAATTCACCTCCCCTTTTACTCCAGCTGCTATTCCGCACATACAAACATTATATGGACGAAAAGTTTGAATTATTTTTTCAGTAAATTGTGACATAGCAACCATTCCCATCTGGTTATCAGTAGCTAATAAGATTTTTCTTCCATCTGTTAGTTTTACTCCAAAATAATACGAAGTATCACCCTCGATATTAATTTGTTCTAAATCTGGGAAAACTTGCTTGACCGCATCTAATTCTGGTGACTTTAACGCGGTTATGATTGCAAAATCGTAAAGGTATCCTCTTTTTTGATAATAATTTGGGGTAAAATTCTCAATCATCTCTATTTTTGAAAATAAATTATCACGCCACCCTCGAGAAGAGAGATCATATTTTATTATTTCTATAAATGCTGAAGAAAAAATTGGGTGCCCCTGTTCAAGCGCATTTGTATCTGCCGTTAAAGCTACTTTATTTTTAGGTTCAATTAACCCTTTCCCCTTTTTAATTCGTTCTAACAAATCAATTGAGTTCTTCAAATTCACGTCATCAACACCAATTTTTTTAGGAATAATTAGGTCTAAAATTAATAAATCATATTCAGTTTCTTTAAGTTTTTTCATTGCTTCTACTGAACCTGTTGAAGTGTCAATTTCCCAATTTTTTTTATTAAAAACTTTTGTTATTTCTTTGATTTTATCAGTATTATCATCAACAATTAATACTTTCATATAGATCTCCTAATAATTTCTTTAAACTTTCAAACCAACTTTTAGACGAAGAACTATAATATATTATATCAACAAAATTTTTGTTGTATCGATCTTTTAATATATCCTTCATCTGAGATATTGTAACTAATTCTTCCCCAAAACTTTCATATTGAGTTATTACAATTGTTTTAAGACCTATTTGCCTCTGCTGCATTACATCTAAAATATCCATCCCAGCAAAGTTTCTAATCTTTCCTCCACTGCTATTGATATCAATATCAAATGTAGGCAATGTCATATCCAGAAGTAATACATCAAAACTAGAACTCCTTAGTGTTTTTACTCCTTGTTGAAATGATCTTTTGACAGTAAAATCTATATCTGTAAAGTAGCTACTCAAACGCTCAATAATTTGAGTACTTTTATTTTTATCATCTTCAATAATTAATATTTTCACTGCTATCCTTCCATTCTGATAATCACTTCAAATTTATCTTTCGATATACAAAATTCAAAAAAGGGGTCCTTAATAAAATTAATTTTTATTATTTTAAATAATTTATGGTAGCCCGATCCTCCTTCTTTAGTTAACCTTGGAATATTATCACTACTTGCTATTTCATCTAAGCTCTGTTTCAAAGTTTCAATTGACTCTCTAATTAAGTCTTCCTTTTCACTTAAGTAATTATTGCTAAACTTAATAGTAGATCCATCTTCATTTTCAATTATGGAAGCATTAATAATAAGGTCATCACTTTTAACACCACTATGTTTCATAGCATTGTTGAATAAAATCAAGAGTATATCGATATAAAATGGAAGTTCTCTACTAGAAATTTTATAGTCTTTATTTAATTCCAAATTAAATGTTATTTTTTCAAAATCAGAATTTATTTTTGAAATTATATTTTTAGAAACAGAAATTAGATCTTCGCTATGGACTACAGTATCATCTGAAATTTGCGAACGTTCAAACCATCCTGCTATTTCTTCTAATGAATTTTGAATGTCTGTCTTACAACTTGCGATATTATTTCTAATAATAGATAATTCTAACCCACTCCTATCTAAACGATGTTCCAAGTTTGTAAGTTTGTCAATAAAGATTTTTGTTATGTCACTTTTAATCATCTTTTGTAACATCAATACTTTTATATCAATTTTTTTCCAGATATACTCTACAATTTTATCATATATTTGTTTTGGATCATTTAGTACTTTTACTTTATTATATACTTCATCTTCTATATCATAAAAGCTTTCACTCAAATTAAAAATCCCGGAATCTATCCCTCTCTCTCCGTATTTGATTTGTAATATTTCTTGCTTTATACGTGTTATTTCATCATCCACTGATTCTGAGAAATCATTAAGAATACTTGATATTTTATCATAATTTGGTTCAACTATTTTTTTTATATACTCATTTGGAGCGTATATATTGGATGTATCCGATATCTTTTCTGTTATTAAATTATTATTACTAAAAGCACGTCTAATTTGTCCTTGTAAAGTTCCATGTCTTACCCTTGTGCTGAGATATGAATCTAAGCCATCATCATCAAACAAGAATTTTATAACAACTTTAGTAAACAAACGCTCTAAAGCTCCCATTTTGGGATTATATTCTTTCAATCCAATAAAAAGTAATTGTTTATTCTCATTTAATTGATCATTTGTAAAATATCCCAATAATCGCTCTTCTTTTGTATCAATAAAGTCATTAAAGAACTTACCAAGTTCATCCTTATTTTTTTGATATATTTTTTCACTATCAACAGTTAACTTGCTTCGGTTTACCGAACGTACTAATTTTTTTAATAAGACTTCTTGTGATAACTCACTTATCTCTTTCGCATATTTATTATCGAACTCCCCAACATTCGATTCGTTCAATTTACTAAGAATACTTAATCGTTCATTAGTCACTTGCTCTTCAGATTCTAAAATCATAGTTAATTCCGATAATAATTCTCGTGTACAAATAGATTCTAACACAAAGCGCACTTTGTTTTCATTATTTGTTCCCATTTTCATATTTGAAGGATAATCTATCATGTTTTCTTCTAGATAATCTTCGAAAATATATTTTAATTTAGAAGAGTTACATAATTTTGCGACAATTGGAACCTCTATTTTCGATAAATCAAAACATAATGTTTCTTGATCAAGTAACTCTCTCATTTTATCCAAAGGATAAATACAGATAGAATTTTTCCTTCTAAAATAGGCATCCGATAATTCTGCTATCGCATTTTGTAAATCATTACTATCCAAGTAATGATTAAAAATAAAATATTTCACTTCTTCTAAATACCATACCGGTAATTGCAAATCCTCAATTGATTGCGAAAAATTATTTAAACTATTGATATCCAGCTTGATATTTCTTAATAGAGATAACCCTAGCTCAACATCTGCTACAGATTTTATATTGTTAACTTTTAAACTAAAAATATCATCTAAATAAATTTTAAAATCAATATTTTTATTTAAAATTTTTACAGCATCTATGGCATCTATAGTATACTTTAGACAGGATAGTGTAGTGTATTTATCATAAAGTTCAATCCTTCTATCATCTAGCGCCCCTGTAGATAATGCTCTTAGATGTAACCTAAATTGGTTTAATAAATCGAAACTACTATACTTTCTTGTGTAATAGTAAAGCTTACTTATATGGTCACTAGAAAAACTAAAATTCTTAATCTTAACATAACAATTTATTATATCTACAAAATCTGGAATATACTCTATCTTTAAGTCTTTGTAGAGTTCTTCTTCTTCTCTATTTTGTGATGATACATATCTACTCAATAAGTCTACAGTTGAATAACTTAGATAATATTCCTTTATTACCTTACCAATCAAATTACTATTGTTCTTATAATTTTTAACCGATAACTGCTGTTGTGTTTCAATAAAATCAATGTCACTTCTATTTAAATTATCTAATAAATCATACCTTTCTGATAGAAATTTCTTTATTTTATAATCGTCAAATTGGTTTAATATACTTGAAAAATTATCACGTATTTTTTTCTTAATATTCTCAGGAAAATTTAGTAGTAATTTCACTAATATATTAAATCTATCAACTATAGATAACATAGTTGAGTGTGCTAGCAATTTGCTAACTTCCTTTTCATTATATAAAGGATAAGATTCACATAATAGAAAATAAGAAAGAACATGTTTAAAAGGCTCAGGAATCCCTTCAATTTTTTTACTAATAGTTTGGTAATAAAGAAATGAGTCTGATTCATCTGATATTTTATCAACAATTAAAGATAGTAATAAGGCATTGAAACTTGAATAAGGTTTATCGTCTTGATATAAAGAGTTAACTTCTTCTATAAGTTCACTCTTATTATGTTTCTCTTTATTTATTTTTATTAACAGTTCATTTTCAAATTCCCATAGAGAAAAACCAAGATTTTCTTTTATTTCTGCTAAAATATGTTCTCCAAAATCACAATTTCTTCTAAAAAAGGAATCTTCAAACTCTGATTTCAATCCTAAATAGTAATTAATCTCATCTTTAAACGATAATAATTCAAGCAGAAACCATTCTAGCTCTTTCATAAGAGTTAAACTCTCAAGATGAATATTAAATCCTGTAAAATCAGTGTTCTTAATATTTTTTATAATTGCTTTATTAGAATGATAAGAAAAATACTCATTAGCTATTGTAGTTGTTTTAAAAAATTGTCTTTTAATTTCTGAATTATTCGAGCTTTTTATTTTAAATATATCACTGACAGATAACTTTTTTCCTAAGGCAATTTTCTTCTGAAGTTCTACTATATCATAATTGCTGATGACCTGTCTTCTATTTTGAATTTTATTAATTTTTTTATTTTTCTTTGAACCCATCTGTTTCTTCCTAATACATATTTAACTAATTCTTTAAATGTTCATTCCTGATTATTAGCAATTTTTTAGAGAGACACAAACCAAAAAGCAAATCATTCAATATTTAATACATCCCTACTAAATAAGTTACATAATTTACAGCAGAGTATTAATATATTCTTTCTTATACTTTTGTTTTGTCATATTTAATTTTTTTGAGTCAATCTCATGAAAAACTTATTATGTTTTAAATATATATCTCAATTGTAAATGAAAAATTACATCCCACTTTTCTACTTTAGATTAAACCACTATATTAGTTGACTGATTATATCTTACATCATACTTTTTAATCATATCTTCCTTTCAAACTGTCTATTCCAATAGTGTTTTTAGTAAACAATCATCTATATCTAATATATACTCGCTCAAATCTTAACTCTTTTTAAAAACAATGCTTTTCAACATAACATTATGTTAATTTTTGGAAAATCTTTTAAATCTGTAAAATTCAAGTAGCAAAATCGTTTTCTACTCGTATTATATCATATTATAAAAAATAATATGATAGGAACTGCGTGAAAAAATAAAAGTGAATTGATTAAATGATATATAAATTTTGTGATGATTAAAATTGAAAAAAGAAAAAACGCTTAAAGTGTACTGACCCCCAAAAGTTGGACAAATAATTATTGAAAGGATTTAGTTCTGTATTGCACAGGACTGAGTCCTTTTAGTTTGACCTTAATTCGTTTATTGTTGTAGTAATCAATATAGTCTATAATAGCTTGTTCAAGGTCTTCTAAAGATCTAAAGTGCTTCTCATAACCGTAAAACATCTCCGATTTCAAAATACCAAAAAAGGACTCCATCATGCCGTTGTCTGGGCTGTTGCCTTTACGTGACATAGATGGCTGAATTCCCTTACTCTCTAGGAACCGATGATAAGAATCGTGTTGGTATTGCCACCCTTGATCACTATGGAGAATAGTATTTGTGTAATGATCCTCACTGAAGGCCTGGTTTAACATAGCTTTCACTTGTTCTAAGTTGGGCGAAGTTGAAAGATTATAGGCGATAATTTCGCTATTAAATCCATCTAAAACTGGCGATAAGTAAAGCTTTTGAGGACTTGCTGGAATGGCAAACTCTGTCACATCTGTATAGCACTTTTCCATCGGTTTAGAGCCTTCAAATTGACGTTGAATGAGATTCTCTGCCTTCTTGCCAACGTCTCCTTTATGAGAAGAATACTTGCGTTTCTTGCGGATTATAGCTTGTAAATTGAGCACTTTCATCAAGCGTTGAACTCTTTTATGATTGACCACATAAGCACGATTTCTTAATTCTAAATGAATTCGACGATATCCGTAATTTCCCTTGTGTTCAGTAAAAATGGATTGAATTTCAGCTTTAAGTTCTTGATCCTTATCTGGTTTGTCTAGCTGTTTCACGTGATAGTAGTAGGTCGAACGAGCTAAACGTGCTGTTTCAAGAAGTAAATCTAGTCGAAATCTTCCTGAAGCCATTTCTCTAACTGTCTCTGCCTTTCTCGCTCTAAGGCTTCGTCCCTTTCCTCTAACTCTTTTAACTTTTTTAGGTAGGCTACCTCGGTACGTAGACGCTCATTCTCCTCTTGAAGTCGCTCTAGTTCTGTCATTTCTTCCCAAGTTTTCTTCCGTTTACGTCCCATTTTAGGTACTCTCCCTCTTGTTTTCTCAACAATAGTATACCCGTTTTTCTTGTATTGCGCCAGCCAACTTGGAAGCATTCCTTGGTTTGGGAGGGCATAATCAAGACTAACACTTCTTTGTGAACGACCTTCCAGCAGAACTTTCTTAATCATTTCTTGTTTCAATTTAAAGGAATAGTAACGATTCTTCCTCTTTTTAACGATTTCTATTCCGTAACGTTCAATCAATTTAATCATGTATCTAAGATTAGAATTGTTTATCCCAAATTTATTTGAAAGCTCCTCTAAGCTATATCCTTGTTTTCTAAGTTCATAGATCTGAACTTTATCATCATAAGTTAATTTCATAGTAAAACACCCCAAAAGTTAGATTTTTTCTGTCTAACTTTTGGGGTGCAGTTCACAGCTGTTCTTTTTAATTTTCTTTCACAGGGATTTCCTTGATAACACGCGCAGGATTGCCACCTAAAACAACATTGTCTCCGAAGGACTTGGTAATCACAGCCCCTGCTCCCGCCACTACGTTATTTCCCAGTGTCACTCCAGGAAGGACAATGACGCCACCTCCAGCCCAGAAATTGTCACCGATGGTGATGGGCTTGCCGTATTCGACCCCTGAATTACGTTCCTTCGGATCTAGTGGATGGAGTGGGGTTAAAAACTGACAGTTGGGGCCAATCATGGCATTGTTACCGATGCGAATCGGACAAACATCCAGCATGGTCAAGTTCCAATTAGAATAAAAATTTTCCCCTAGATGGATATTAATTCCATAATCAACCACCAGTCGTGGATTGACATAGAGATTTTTCCCAGTTGAACCAAAACAACTTTTGATAATCTCCGCCCCTTTCAAGGGATCTAACTCCTGGTTGAAATCCGCCTGCTTCTGGCGTGCAGTCTGAGCCAAGGCCCGCAACTCAGAATCAAACGGATGATAGGGTTCTCCCGCTATCATTTTCTGGTATTCACTGGTCATCTTTATACCTCACACTTACTTTGACGCCATCATATCAAAAAGGCTTTGAAAGGTCAAGAATAAGCTGGTCTAGGACTTCTTTCTGAACTCTCGAAAACATTCCCCATCCCAACTCAAAACAACTTGCTTGACAAAAGCTTGACTTCATGGTTTAATATACCCCATAAGGGTATATGTGGAGGTGCCTATGTTTCACTTATTATTTACAAAAATTGACAGTATTTCTACCAGCGAGTTAGAAGCTAAACTCAGAGAACCGATTCAGCTACTAGATGTTCGGACGCCTTTGGAATTCCGGAGAGGTCATATCAAAAATGCCAAAAACGTTCCTTTAACGGAAATCGGTTCTTACACACCTGCGACAAAAGAAACACTTTATGTCATTTGTCACTCTGGTGTACGAAGCAAACTAGCTGCGAAAAAACTTAAGAAAAATGGTTACGATGTCATCAATGTACGAGGCGGTATGAGCGCTTGGACAGGCAAGGTCATCTAGAAGCATAAAATAATTGGCTACACAGCCTTGAACCTTATCGAAGGTCTGAGCGATAATATCCAATGGTGTCAGCTCAAAGACGATCTGACTAAGGGCCAAAATCCCTAGATGTGCAGATAAGTGGCGAATTTCAGGGGAGCGACCCAAGGTCGATACCATTCATATCCCCCTAAATGAACTAGGGGAGAACTTGGATGAACCAGACGCCTACATCAGCGTTTTGCGCAGCTAGATCACAGAGCGTAGCCTCGAGCGGTAGGATTTACCGTCCAAAACCTTGACGACGCTTATTCACTATATAAAATGGCTAATACAGAAGGAGTCAAATATGGAAACGAGTATCAGCATGGCTGACTTTTATGAAAAATACCTAAATGAAAATCTAAACCTTATCGATGTACGTGAAGAGCACGAATTCCAAGCAGGACATGCACCAGGTGCCAAAAATCTGCCTTTAAGTACCTTGGAGCAAGGTTACAAAGAACTCAAACCTGACCAGGAATATCATATCATCTGTCAAGGTGGAGTCCGTTCCGCATCTGCTTGTGAATTTCTAAGCGCCCAAGGCCTCACCGTTATCAATGTAGAAGGTGGTATGAATGCTTGGCCCGGTCAAGTAGAATAAGCAAAAAACCGATTAAGAAACTTAATCGGTTTTTTCATTTCTGCAACCCGCTGATATAGGGCTCGTAGCCCGTCGCTTTTAAAAACGAAGCACATTGATGGTATCTAAAAAGAGGTTTTCTCATTGATATTGGGGGAACTCATCCGTTTGGCCAACATGATTTCTTTATCGAAATAGACTTAAATGCCTTTGTCTGCATTGTTTATCAATAGCAAATTAGTTTATTTCCGTTTAATCAGGTATCGGATAGCCTTTTCTAGGCGTTTCTTTTGAGCCTCGGGGTCGTCTAGTGGTTGGTTGATACAGTCAGTGAGATTTTCAGTAATGATCATCTCAATCACGCGCTCAACGCTAGATTTCACTGCTGTCAACTGCGTAACAATATCTGCGCAGTCACGATCTTCTTCAATCATCTTTTGAATCCCACGCAACTGGCCCTCTGAACGCTTCAGGCGTGTGATATACTTTGAGTTTGTCATTGATTTATCCTTGGTCACTTTTTCTTCATTATATCTCGAATAAGGGGCTTTGTCAAAATTCACTTCCTGTCTGTATTTGTGGGAGGCAACCTTTTCTCTGTATCAGAAAGAAAAGATAGGTGAGCATGGAAATGGAAAAGAAACTCTGTCCTCCTTGAAGCTCGATGGGAAGTCGCGTTTTCTTTCAACCAACTGACCTTTATGCGTATATCTTGGACAAATTGGACAAAAAGGCTAGGATCACTATCCCATAGACTATAACTAGAGCCAGCCCAAATCCGATACCAAACCACTTGTAAAACCTGTCCATTCCGCTGTAACGTTCGACATAGGCCCTGGTCGGCTTGTCTGGATCATACCAGACTGTCAGCTCCGAATGAAGGGGGAAATGGGTCTGCATCAAGCGTTTGAAGGAAACAAAGGAGTTGCTGTAGCGAGTGATCGAAGGTGCCAGCATATCTTCTCTTGTATAGTCCTTTAAAAATTTAGTAGTTCCCCACGGAATTGTGACCGTTTTGAACATAAAATACTGCAAGGTTTTCTTATAAGCAATCCCATCCACCGTGTATTCGACGATAGGTGGATACCCCTCACGAAAACGGCTATAGCCGATAACCGTTCCCTGTATGGATGACTTGGCAAGACGGACCAACTTCTGATCTCGAAGATAGAGATAGAGAAAGGTCCCACACACAAATACAAAAGATAGGAAGATGACGATTGTCCCAACTATCAAACCAATTACTTCTTTATTCATATGAACTCCTCCTGTTATTTTATACAGTAAAATCTTAAAACTAACTCATCCAGAAAGGACATCGATGCCCTCGAGTCTACTCTTCGGATTTTTCTTTTGACTGTTTTTCTCTCAAATCTTTCACCGATTTTGATATGATATCTCTCACCTGTTCATCAGTAAGTCCTGGAATCTGGTAATAGGGATTATTGGATTCGCTTTTTGACGGCTTTGTTCCTGAACTTTCGGTTTTAGAACTTTGTTCAGTCGAAGACGAGGATTTCGACTCTGAGGAACTGGATTCTTTGGTCTTAGAGGAACTGGACGACTCAGAAGACTTGGACGTTCCAGGCGTGTTAAAATCAAGCTTAGGCGGATTGTTTACTTGGACGTTCGGCTGTTTCACAGGTTTATAGAATAGCCCAAAAGACAACAGTAAGGCTATCAAGATCCCAATACCAGCCAAGGTTCTTTTATTGGCTTCAGCCGAGGGAACCTTTACTCCCTTTGTACTGAGTATTTTCCATTCTGGATGCTCTTTTTCTATGGCTTTTTTCTGTCTCCTAAGAGGACCAAGTAGAAAATGATTAAAAGGCACAATCGTTACCATAGCCACCGTTACAAGCGGGACATAATTGGAATGACTTGATACCAGTAGAACATCGAGTATAGCGAGAAGAATGAAGAGGAAACGCCCCACAAACTTACGAACTTGATGCTCTTTTTTGATCTGCAAATATCTCTCTTGTGACATTATATGGATTACCTCATCTCTTTAACAAATAAGCAAGCACTACAACGGCGTAGACCATGATTAACAATATAGCACTACCGACGCCTAACAATTTATAAAGTTTGTTGATTCCACAGTATCGTTCCACATAAGCCCTGTTTGGTTTTTCAGAATCATACCATACCGTCATCTTCGAATAGACTGGGAAATGCGTTCGCATTAAGTTATTAAACGATATAAAAGAATTACGATAAAAGGTTAGTGAATTTGCCAACATATCCTCTCTTGTAAAGTTATCAGCTGTACTTATAGGCCCCCATGGAAGCGAAATCGTTCTGATTATAAAATACCGTAATGGCTTGCTATAAGTAGTTCCGTTAACCGTATATTCAACAATCGGAGGATTCCCAGCCTGAAAATTACTATAGCCCACAACCGTTCCCTTAACAGACGATTTGGCAAGACGTACCATCTTTTTATCCCGAAAATAAAGGTAGAGATATGTACCAGATAAAAAGATCAAGGATAAAAGAATGACGATGGTAGCAAATAAAAATAAAATGGTTTCTGTTGTCATATTCAACTCCTATCTTATTCTACGCTCTTCACATCGGACATTGAAAGTCTCATCTTAGATGGATCTGACATCGAATCAACAAGCTCCAATTGTTCTGAATTAAGTGGTAACAAAATTAATGTAGTTGTGTAAGAAGGTAATTCACCACTATCCTTGATAGTATAGCTAATCTTTTGATTATCAAAAATGGTCTTGCCATCATAGGACCAGCTCAGTGAAAACTCCAAATCTTTTTTGATATCTACGTCAGTTTTATTGACGAGCATTAGTGCTGCCCTACCATCTGAAACTGCTCCTGTAAAGTAGATAGCCATACTTCCCTTACTTCCAATTTCTGGATGTTCTTTGGTCAACTTTTTACCAAGTTCAATTAAATCCGACGTTTGACCTTCATATTGTGGTGCTACTACAAATTTCAATTCTTTCTCTTTGTTTACAACTGTCTCGCGCGTACTTTTCTCTGTTCCCCCTGCTTCCTTTCCATTAGAGCAAGCTCCAAGAACCAATAACAAGATGATAATAAATAACTTCTTCATTTTTTCTCTCCCCATTTAAAATTCAATGTCAACTATCAATATCTATTGGAATATAAGACAAATGCTTTTGTCCCATTATTCTTCCTCCGTACTGGATTTATAATATTGTAAGAACTCTTCTTCGCTTTGAACCAAGTGTTCCTGTCCATCTTTCGAACTAGCTGCTGGAATGGTGATATCCTCAAAAATATTTGTACCCTCTGGAAGAACCAGCTTTAAGAGAGAGATTTCAAAACGAACATCTTCTTCTCCAAGAAAATCTAGTTCAGACAACACCCCTTTGCTTAATATATCAAACACCTTTGGATATTTGCTTGATAAGGACGGGTATTGGGATTTTTCTACTGGTTCTTTAAAATCAAAAAGAGATAAGACAAAGGCAAACTTTTCGTTTGAAAATTTATTATTCGAAATAAGAATATCATCTAACTTCGGTTTGTATGATTCTTTCTTATCGTTATAAAGATCTTTGGAAGTTTTACCAGATGGAGTAGTTGCTACTATCTTTCCATCCTCTATATCAATAAGCCCAGTTTCCATTTTCATTTCTGGCTGTTGACCAATAGCCATACTAATTGGTAAGTAAGTTTTTCCTTGTTCCGTATACAAGAAATAATTAACGTCACGAACTCTTCTTGGAATATAATCCTTATTATATTCTCTTACCATCTTAAATACGTCATAGGTTTTTTGTTTGATTGTCCCATCTTTCGTATCATAGACGTCTAACAACCAGTACTCTCCCTGCTCTGGAATATTACTTTTCAAATATGGAACCGCATCTTCTTCAAGAATCCAATACTTATACGTGGCTGATTTTAACTTATAACTTTGTTGGATGATATAGCGTTCTCCATTAACTCTCGTCATTCTTTCTACATTGACACGCGAATCATATTTCTTAGCCTCTTCTGCTTCCTTTAATTCTGACTCATTATCCCACTCAATTGCTACTGCCTTGTTATCATCCAAAAATTCATAATTCACAATTTTTACCCTTGGACTCCACATAACAAACTGAGTAAGTTCATGTCTGCGATATGCCTGATAAGCAAAGTATAGCCCTATGACAGTGAGTGCAAGAAGTAGGACTTGAACTAATTTTGATTTCATTATTTTTTTCATTATCTTCCCTCATCAGTGATTTATATAATATCAAAACGCTTTATAGGACTAGTATCCACAACTGCCATATTTAAAAACTCAACATACTTTTCTTTCATCTTATCCCCCACTTATTTCTCTTCCCCAAATAATACTTTCCCCTGCTCTTTTTTTATAATGACTAAAATTTAACTTCCTTACTAAAAACCGAGATGATAAAAAATAAATTACGTTTGCAATCATTACTGCCAATATAAAAGCAAGAATCTAATAAATTAATCATTTAACGAACAGGAAGTTTCATATATTCTGCTTAGCCAATTTTAATTTTTATCCAGTAATTACTTGCCGGACGCATGAAAAACATATTCCCTATAAATAACCAAAATGATAAAAATATTAATAATCCAATATGACCAATATAATTATCCATTATGTTCGTTAAAAAGGCGGCAATAATCATTACTGTAAACAACACTGACATAATATACGCAAAAATACTAAAAAGCAATTCTTTAACAAAACGAGGATAAAGGTATATCTTATGATAGCCCCTATTTTTTAATCCACTAGGGACTTCATAAGAAACTGTAAGCCATAAACGCAAACCAAAAACCAATAATACAATTAGAATAGCCAAAAAATTGCTAATTCTACTTGAATCAAATTTCAAAAATTGATTGATATCAAATACTCTTGATAGAAGCATGGCACCTACACCAGCTCCAAAGCCATAGCCAAGACCATGTTTTTCAAAAGCCTCTTTTAACCGAGCATTCTGCTCCTCTGATTGGGACAATTGCTCATATTCTTCCTTACTCATCTCATAACATCTGTGAGGCACAAAGTAAATCAACAAGGGCAAGAAATAGACAATCAAAAAAGGTCGTTCTACATCAAGAAGATAATATTTTCCCTCTGTTTTTAATATACGATAACGAAGATTTCTTTTAGCTAAAAGCTCCATTTCAGCCTTTTTAAACATTTATATAATACCTTCCATGACTTCAAATAAAGCGATAATCTTTCTATTTCAATTTCATAATGAAATCCTCCAATAGTTACAGCGCTCTTTGATAATTCACCTTTGAATCGAAAAGACGTATAAATTTTTTTAATGAAAAAAACTTATTAAATTCTGTATGGCATACTTACTCTTTCCCTATGGTATCCGAGTATTTCACTTTCAAATTTCCCATATTTTCTTTGGAATAACGCTGACTTCCCTCTTTAAACCAAATATCTAGAAAATAGGTGTAGAGAATTTGATCAGATTTTTCTGTCAACCAAGTCTGATCAATATCGTAATCTTTCAGATAGTCCAATATCTCCTCTTTTGACACTAGACTCTTACGTGGAGGCTCTTCCATTCCATTAAAGCGATATATTTCACTAGCAGTTTCATCATATCCCATTTTTTTAGACTGATCAATTAATGCTTGAACAGTAAAATCCGAAACTTTGGAGAAAGCAATGGAAACATTTTGTTTAACGAAACTGTCCTCATATACATAGTCAATATTGAGATAAGTATCTCCTGATAACTTTTTACTATATAGAACAGCAAGCAGGCCATCGGAATTGATATATAGCTGCAAATCTTCATCATCTGCTAACCTAGGTTTAGCTCGGCGATAGTATATCCAGGCTGGCTCACCTACATATGCCGTATTACTTCTTATAATCCTACTCATATCTGGCAAGCCCAGAATATTTTTATAATGAACACTCGCATAATAGATTTCATCAATTGGGTTTTTAAGTGAGTCATATTCTCGATATCTTAGAAAACCAAAGACACTGAGACCTGCTACAAGGAGGGCGAAGAGACTTAGGATAGTTTTTTTCATATTAGTTTACTCCTTCTTTGATCAAATCATTGCATTATATCTCCTAATACCATTAGGGCCGGAAGAAGCAGAAAAATAAGTATCTATCTCTCATCCTATCCTCCTCTCACTTTTCTTCCTTAAATATCACTTTCCCCTGCTCATACTTCCGCACAGCTAAGAGCCAGCGTATTGGATTGTTTTGGAATAAGAAAAGGTACAACAAGGCAGGAAAGAGACCTATCAATAATGAAAATAAAATTTGTGCGTCAAATTTCTCCTGATTTATAAATGAATTTATAATATTTAGTATGGTAGCGATTCCTATAAATGCTATAAATAGAATTACTAACTGTATTATTAGAAAAACTATCATTTTCCCAAATGTTGCTTTTTTCTTACTGAAATTTTCCCAAAGCAGATTTGAATAAACGGCTTTCGCAAACTGTTGAGAACTTGCCCCTTGAACCTGTTTCACCTCTTTATACAAGGCCTCTTCCATCATCCATATAAAGCCAAAGCAGACAAAGAACTGGGCAACGATATAAGGCGGAACCATCCAGCTGCTATATCGAAAACCTGAAAATGCAGGTATAGCGACCATTCCCCCTATTAAACCTAAGAAAATGAAAACCAACATCAAAGGAATAATGGCCCTATTAGACTTCCTAGCCCCTTCTGTATTTAACAAGGCGCTCTTATTAGCTACCAGAGCCTCTTTTGTTCTCGTGTTATAGTAAACAGCCTTATCACCGCTCTGTCCAATAAAAATTATTTTTCTCATATTCAATCACCACGGTTTAAAACATCTTTATAATCAGAAAGTTCAATTTTATCATAGGTTGTTGATAAAACATCATCAACCACTGTTCCTACCCATGCACCAAATAAGGTCTCAATAGCATAAGTATGAAACCTATTGTTTCTCCTCTTCATCTGCAAATATCACTTTCCCTTGTTCATACTTTCGCACAGCTAAGAGCCAACGGATAGGATTGTTTTGGAATAAGAAAAGATAAAAAACTGCTGGTAGTATTCCTATTAAGGGCGAAGTTATTATCTGCAATTCAAATGGAGCTTCCCTTTCAAATGAATCAATAATACCTGGAATAAAAGCAATGAATGTTATTACCGTTGCAAAAAGCAATAACAGAATAACAGCTAAAAAGGCCAAAAACTTTCCTATCGAAGCCTTTTTGACGTCGAAATTTTCCCAAAACAAGTTCGAATCTACCGCCTCTACAAATTGTTGTTTAGTGGCTCCTCGAACATATTTAACGTTTTTATATAGAGCAATCTCTAACATCCACATGCTACCAAAAAACACAAACATTAATCCAGTAATAAAAAACTTTGTCATTCCGCTGTTGTATCGAAAATCTGAAAATGCAGGTATAGCTACTAATCCTCCAATAATACCAAAAAAAACAAAAGCAAACATCAAAGGAATGATAGCCCTATTGGTCTTCCTAGCCCCTTCTGTATTTAAAAGGGCACTCTTATCTGCTACAAGAGCTTCTCTCGTTCGCGTATTATAGTAAACGGCCTTATCACCGCTCTGTCCAATAAAAATTATTCTTCTCATATTTAATCACCACGGTTTCCATCAATCACTATAATCAGAAACTTCAATTTTTATCATAGGTCGTTGATAAAACATCATCAACCACTGGTAATAGTAATAGCGCTTCTCTTGTGTTTCTAGTTCTTCTCTTCCCTAAATATCACTTTCCCCTGTTCATATTTTCGCACAGCTAAGAGCCAGCGGATTGGGTTGTTTTGGAATAGAGCAATTACGACCACTGCTGGAAGTACCCCTGCCACTGGTGAAAATAATAATGAAAGATCAAACCACTCATGGTTATAATAAGGAATAAGCATTCCTGGTATTCCAAATAAACTTACAATTCCTAAACAAAACAGAAGAACCAAGATAACAAACGAGAAAAAGAAAATTTTACCTAATGTTGCTTTCTTATCGGAAAATCCTTCCCAAAATAAATTTCCATTCACTGCAGCTTTAAATTGTTCTTCGTTTGCCAAAACTGTGGAACGAACATTTTTATACAATGCTTTTTCCAACATATAAATACTTCCAACAAAAACTAAAAATATGGCTAGTAAAATGATTGGAATCATCCTCTCGTTTAATCTAAATGGAGAAGTAAAGGAAAAAATAGCAAGTCCAACACCTCCACCAAATAACGCAAAAAGTAATATCAAAGGAATAATAGCCTTATTGGTCTTCCTAGCTCCTTCTGTATTTAATAAGGCGCTCTTATCGGCTACCAGAGCCTCTTTTGTTCTTGTGTTATAGTAGACAGCTTCATCACCCCTCTGTCCAATAAAGATTATTTTTCTCATCTTACATTTCTCCCTCTTTCCCTCGGCTACCGTCCTGTAATGTCTCCATCAGCTCCTTGAACAGTCGTTTGCGCGTTTTCATCCGAAAATCATAGACTATATATGTAAGAATACCAATCCCTAACATGTACATAAGTAAAAATTGAAAATCAGAAACAGTCAGATAACGATAGGCTGAAAAAATCGTTATTAAAACAAAAATGTAGCCAACTACTGTCAACGCCCTAGATTTTCTCCTAAGTGTTTTGATATTGGCTTTTGTGAGCCGGACTTTTCTAAATCTATCTGTCTTCATGTTGCGTCGGGTAGATTTAGCAAGGAGAATGGTCCCGAAAATCAAAAACAGAGACATCAAGATAAAGAAAAGCAGATTGAAAGGTGAGGAGACATCTCCAAAGGTTTGGTTGAGCAACTTCGACAGCCGTTGCAAGGAATAGATTGCAATAGGAGCTGCAATGGCTGAATAATTCATGCCTTGTTTTACACTGTAGAATACTTGATTCCCCAAATCATAATAGATAAAAGAATCCTCCAGAGGTCCCATACTGATTAAATTTTTTACACTTGTGTCCATCTTATTTCCCGTCTCCTAAACTCAATACGGATGTTCAAACAAAGTTCTACTTTCTCTTAAAAGCATCGTGACAACGATTGCAAGCAGTCTACTGATTTTGGGCATTTGCCTTCCTAGAGAAAGAAAAGATTATTAGTATTATAGCATGAACCCCTAGAAAAGGTAAAATATCCTCGACCGATGCCTTTGCCAGAGCCAAGAAAGCTTTCGTCATTTCATAAAAAGCGAACAAGTCCGCATTCTAAAAACAGAATGCGAGCTTATCCGCCTTTTTCTATGTCTCTAAAGTAAATGATGTGTTTTCCTCGTCTCATCGTGCCAAGCGAATGCGGGTCACAATCCCATCTGGGTCTACAAGATCCAGTTCACTCGAATGTAACCACTTGATCGGAGCTTCCACCTCTTGTGCTTGCTTAACGATGGCTAAGAGCTCTTCCTTGCTTTCGACCTCAAGGACGTAGTAGGCCAAGCCTGGCAAGCCTTTCTCACGCGGAGCTAGCCCTTTTCCAGCCCATTTGTTGACAGCCAGGTGGTGATGGTACTGACCAGCTGCTATCCAACTAGCACTAGGAATGCTAAATTTATCTTCTAGTCCTAACACCTTTTGATAAAACCGGCTCGCCGCGTGGCTATCCTTAACCGATAGATGGATATGCCCCATTCTCGTCCCTTCAGCTAGGATAAAGGGATCTACCTTTTCCCCTAATTCATAGATGTCCTGTGCCGCAAGAGCCTCGGTCACACCGATAATGCGGCCGTCTTCTCGAATATCCCATGAAGACACTGGCTTATCACGGTAGAGTTCAATGCCAATTCCTTCCAAATCCTCTAGATAAAGGGCTTCACTGTATCCATGATCTGCACCCCCGACCAGAGGAATCCGCAAATCACTTAGGTGTTTCAAGACATCTGCCAAGGCTTTTCGACCAAGTCCCAAAATCGCTTCTGTCTCTGTTTGGGATAAAATCTCCAAGCCAATAATCTGATGATAAAAAGCCGTTTGACTCGTCAAGTCCTTGACATTTAAAACCGCCTCTGCTAGGTAAATGTGGCTTTGGTATGCATAAGTCATAGGGTGTCTCCTTTTGTTTGTTGTAACTTTATTAATTACATCAATTATACACTATTGAGATAAAATGTCAATGAAGACAACTCAAAAGAGCTGGAAACCAGCTCTTCTTTTTATTTTACAACAAGCTCGTAGCGAGTTTTGCTGGTGAAGGTTTGACCTGCTTTGAGAATGACTTGGTCTTTGAGGTCACTGTGAATGGCATCTGGTAAAGCTTGCGCTTCAAGGGCAATCCCATTGTGCTGTACCATTGGCTGACCAGCTATGAGCACACTCTCATCCACAAAGTTTGCTGTGTAGACCACAAAGCAAGGGGCCTCTGTCTTGAACAGCAGGAAACGACCTGAGTTTTGGTCATAAAGGAAACCAGCATTGTCATGACCTGCAGGAAGAGCAAATGGGTGATCCAAACCAGATACCAACTGGATTTGCTCATCTTCCTCTTCAAAGATGTCCTTCAACAAAGCACCATTGTAGATGTGTTTAACCACATCACGAGTAGCATCTGGAGTCTTAGCCGGAACACCGTCAGGAGCGATTGGGTAAATGCCCTCGGTATTTAGCTGGAAGACATGGCGGTCAATTGTCTGCGTGAAATCACCAGACAAGTTGAAATAGCTGTGGTTGGTTGGATTAACCAGCGTGTCCTGATCTGTCGTTACCTTGTAGCTAATTTCGTAGGCGCCAGCTTCTTCCAAGTGATAGCTGATCCAGATCTTGAGATTGCCAGGAAATCCTCCTGTCCCATCTGTACGCTCTGTGTAGAGGGTCAAGCCATGGTCGCTCACCTCGATCAATTCAAACAAACTTGAATCCCAACCTGTTGAACCACTGTGGTTACAGTTGCTAGCATTATTGACTTCAAGAACATAGGTCTGCCCATTGAGCTCAAATGTCGCACCTGCAATACGGCCCGCTACAGGACCTACACTTGCTCCATGTTTGGGACTATTGCCTACATAGCTATCAAAATCATCAAAGCCCAAAATCACATTGGCAAAGTTTCCAGCCTTGTCAGGTGTGACATAGCGCAAGATGGTCGCACCATAGGTCATAATTTCTAGTTGGTAGCCACTGTCAGTCTCAAAGCGATAGGCGAAGACATCCTTGCCCTCATGATTTCCAAATACACGTTCTGTGTATGCTTTCATTCTTCTCTCCTTTGACTCATTTCTCTTAAGTAAACAAACCATAGAGAGTGTATTCACCATCTATGGTTGTAGTTTTTATTTTCAGAATCCTTTGTCAGAAAACCTTAAGTAACTTCTTAACAAAAAAGGATTCTTCTATATTTGTTTTATGCTTCCACACGTTCAGTCCATGAAGTCGCTGTGGTTTGGAGAACTTTGTTGAGTTCATCAATGTTCTCAAATCCAGTTGTGCGTAACCATTCACGAGCTGCTGCTTCACCGTCTTTGATGTATGCTTCAACTGATCCAGCCCATGTTGCACGTCCACAAAGAACGCCGTTGAAGTTTGCACCTGATTCGTGGGCAAAGACAAGCGTTTCTTGGAAGAGTTTGGCTGACACACCTGCACTCAAGTAGATATATGGCAAGTTAGTCGCTTCATCTTGTGCTTTGAAGAAGGCTGCTGCTTCCTCACGAGTATGAACGATTTCACCATCGCCAAAGCCTTCAACGTATTTCACATTGACTGGAACTTCCACTTTCAAAACGTCGATGTTAAAGCGTGGGTCTGAGAAGACCTTCATAGCACCGATAACCTTGTGTGGTTTTACTTTTGCGTATTCTGCAGAACCTGCGTCAGCGATTTTTTCATCGTAAGCCAAGATTTCAAGGAAGAATGGAATGTCTTCCGCCACACACTCAGAACCGATGCGTTCGATGTAGGCTTGTTTTTCTTGGTTGAGTTCGTCAGCGCTGTCTACGTCATAGTAAAGCAAGAACTTAACAGCATCTGCACCTTGTTCCTTGATACGTTTTGCAGACCAAACGTCCAAGCAGTCTGGCAAGCGTTTGGTGCTTGTTGTATCGTATCCTGTTTTCTCATAAGCAAGGAGAAGACCAGCATTGGCATCAAGCGCTTTTGTAGCTGGAAGTCCGTACTCAGGGTCAAGGAGCATTGATGATGCGTATTTGGTCAATTCATCTGCAACCAATACTTTAAGTTCTTCCATTTGAGCGACTGTTGGCTCTTCCGTTTGGTATTGAGCCATGAGGCGTTTCAAAGCACCACGTTGGTCAAAGGCAAGAGCTGAGATAATGCCGTTCTCGTCAGAGAGTTTTTGCAAGCAAGCTACTTTATTAGGACTTAATTGTAATTTACTCATAGATACTTCCTTATTTCTGATAGTCATGAATGATAACACCTTGTACCACACGGTTTACTGTACCTGTAGGAGACGGTGTATCTGGTTTGTTTTCCACTTTGAGCGAAGTCAAAAGGGCAAAGAGTTGGGCATAAACGATGTAAGGGAAGACATGGTAAATATCGTTCAAGACACCGCCACAACCAAGGGCTACTTCTTTGACATTTTCAAGACCAAAGGCTTGATCACTCAAAAGCACAACACGACGAGCAATGTGATCACCAGCAACTTCACGAACCAAGTCCAAGTCGTACTTGCGAGTGTAGTCTGACGTTGTGCCAAAGATCAAAACAACTGTATCTTCATTGATAAGAGATTTTGGACCGTGACGGAAGCCGACTGGACTTTCATACATAGTCGCCACCTGACCAGCTGTTAATTCCAAAATCTTGAGCTGAGCTTCATGAGCAAGTCCAAAGAAAGGACCAGCGCCCAGGTAGATAACACGGTTAAAGTCGAGGTCAACCAGTTCTTTAACATCTGCTGCATTGTCTAGAACTTTACGCGCAAGGCTAGTCACAACTTCAAAACGTTGAGCTTTCACAGCAAATTCTGTAGGATCAAAGACCAAGAGAGCTGTCAACATCATAGACGTAAAGCTAGAAGTCATGGCAAATCCAGCGTCATTGGAAGCAGCCGGTTGCAAGAGCAAAAGATTGCGGTCATCGCCATGAGCTTGAAGAGCCAATTTCCCTTCTGCAGCACATGTAATGGTCACTTGATAGAGGTCATCAACCAAGGCTTTAGCCAAATCAACGGTTGCCACACTTTCAGGTGAATTACCGCTACGAGCAAAGGATACAAGGACAGTTGCCACATCTTTTTTCAGATAGGTTTCTGGATTGGCAACAATATCTGTTGTCGCAATAGAATTGAAATTCCATTTGCGCTCGTCATAGACTTCCTTAAAGTAAGGCACCAAGGTATCTCCCACATAAGCAGAAGTCCCAGCACCTGTCAAGATAACCTTAATATAGTCATGTCTATCAGCGATATCTTGCAGAAAGGCTGCAATTTCTTCACATTTCGCTTGATAGGCTTCAAAAGCTTCTTTCCATACATCAGGCTGTTGGTAGATTTCACGAGTCGTGATTTCTGCACCCAGTTCAAGTAATTCTTCTTTTGTGTAATTTAGCATAGAGTTCCTCTAATCTATTGTTGTTTCATTCCTATTGAAAATATGGGAATGGGAGTGACTCCCATTCCCATGTATATTCTATATAAGATGTTCTAACGATTTTCACGTTATCACATCGTATACTCAATGAAAATCAAAGAGCAAACTAGGAAGCTAGCCGCAGGTTGCTCAAAGCACTGCTTTGAGGTTGCCGGATAAGACTGACGAAGTCAGTAACATCTATACGGCAAGGCGACGCTGACGTGGTTTGAATTTGATTTTCGAAGAGTATTATTCATCTTCGTCATCATCGAAGCCCGCTAACAGATCGTTGACTTTTACAATGCTTTCTGCAGCTCGGCTCTTGTAGTCCGCATCTGCGCCTGTAAGGCTGGCATTGATAAATTCAATCACCATTGGAAGATTCATTCCTGCGTAGAGTTCAATGTCGCGACCTTCCATGATCAAACGGCTTACCACGTTACATGGTGTACCACCGAGAAGGTCCGCAAAGACTAGGAAATCATCCAATCCTTCGATAGCAGCTTCAAATTTTGCAGTAAATTCTTCTGGGCCATCTTCTGGAAGAAGAGCCACTGCATGAATGTTGTCTTGTGGACCCATGATCATTTCAGTGCTACCTTTAAGTTCTTCACAGAAACGACCATGACTCACCAAAATTAACGATTTCACCATAAATTATGCGCCCATTCCAAGCAAGAATTTACCAATGAATGAAAGACCTACTGCAAGAACGATAATGATACCGATCGCTTTAGTAGAGTTCATACCTTTCTTACCAAGCAACCAGAAGATAAAGGCAGTAAAGATTGCTGGAAGCAAGCGTGGGAAGATTGAGTTCAAGATGTCTTGGAAGTCAATCATCTTTTCACCGATTGGCAATTTGTAAGAAATGTCAAAGTTGATCATTGTTGCTACAAGAGCACCCATCATGAAGACACCAAGTACAGATGCAGCGTCAATCAAAGCTGTCAAGGTACTTTGCATGTTGTTGATAAGGTTAACCCCTTCTTTATATGCAAATTCCAATTGTTTCCAACGGAAGATGTCATAAGCAACTGCAACTGCAATCCAAAGGAAGATACCCCATGGTTGGCCAGCGATAGCCATAGTTGCTGCGATAGATCCCATGATAGCAGGCACAAGTGAACCAAAGATTGTATCTCCAAGAGGGGCAAATGGTCCCATCAAACCTGTCTTGATACCGTTAACGGCATCTTTTGAGCCTACACCATCTTTTTCTTCCATGGCAAGGTCAAAACCAGCGATAATTGTGTGGAAGAATGGTGAAGTATTAAAGAATTGAGTATGAACTTTCATCATTTCTTTCAATTCAGGAGTTCCATCCCCATACATTTTACGCAATTGAGGCAAGATCATGTAAAGGTAACCAGAAGCTTGCATACGTTCGTAGTTCCAACCTAATTGGAAAGTAAACAAGCTACGTTTGTTGATTTGATTAAAATCTTCTTTTGTAAGTTTGTAATTAGAATTCGTCATCTTCGATTTCCCCACTTTCTGATGGTGTAGAAGGTGCTGCTACAGCTACTTTTTGGCTGTTCTTAAAGTGAACAACTGCAAGGAAGATACCTACGATAGAGATACCAATCATAGACAAACCTTTGAAGTTGTTAGCAAAGCCAATCTTTTCAGCAACATCAGCAGGAAGAGTACCAAGGATACCCGCAACAGCTCCACCAAGACCTGTTACATATGAGTAAAGAACAGTCAACATAGCTGTCAAACCGAATCCCATTGCAAGGTAGTGAAGGTTACGTTTAACTGGAAGGTAACGAAGCAAGATTGCAAATCCAAGACCTGGAAGCATACGACCTGCAAGCGTCAAACCATCTGCAACCCATTGGTATTCTTTAACAAGGTTTACAACACCTTGTACGAATTCTCCACCAAAAGCAAGGGCGAAGAATACTGGAAGGGCACGAGAAAGAGCCCATGGAAGCGCACCAAGTAGGTAGTTGCGTTCGATACCATTGTAGTCAAAGCGTTCGATCGCAGCATCAATACGGTGTGCAAAGAAAGTAGTTGTCATACGTCCAAGAACGTCGAAGTATGTCAAAAGTGCTGCTACTGGTACAGCGATTGTTGTAATCGCAAGGTCTGTATCAATACCTTGAGAGATAGAGAATGCTGTTGCAAGAACCGCACCAGAAGTTGCGTCGATACGAGAAGCACCACCGAAGGTACCAACCCCGAGAACGAACAACTGCAAGCTACCACCGATAAACAAACCAGTTGTCACATCTCCCATGATCAAACCAGTAATGAAACCAGCGAATACAGGGGAACCTGCAGATGAAACGATTGTCAACTCATCACAGATTTGATAAGCTGAGTACAAAGTGAGAAGTAAAATTTGCCACCATTGTATCATAACAATGACCTCCTAAAAATTTTTTCCTATTTTAATAAGCTCAAAAAGTCTGAAACTGGATCATTTGGAACCATTTGAGCAGTGAGTTTCACACCTTTTTCTGCTAGTTTGTGGAAATCTTCCACATCCTTGTCTACCACGTTGATAGAACGTGTGATAGAGCGAGTTTCTGGTGTTTGAGACATATTACCGACGTTGAGTGTTTCAAGCGGAACACCTGCTTCAACCAAACCAAGGAAACGGTCTGGTTTACGTGCAACGATAAAGAGACGTTGGCTATCGTATTTACCAGCAAGGATATTTGCTGCTGCTTTCTCAACTGGCAAGATACTGAGTTTCACACCTGGTGGTGTCGCAAGTTTCAAGCCACTCTTTTCAATATCGTTGTTAACAACTTCGTCGTCTACAACCATAATGCGTGAAACATTTAGTTTTCCAGCCCAAAGATTGGCTACTTGACCGTGGATCAAACGTCCATCGATACGGCATCCTACAATTGTCATAAGTTTTCCCCCTTTATGTGTTTTAGTGTAGGTTTACGAGTTAAATGAATCTCTTCTTTATATTCACCTTCAGTTTCAAAGATGATGATGCGGTTATCACCTTGCTTGAGATAGCTATGAGGGATATAAAGTGAGAGGGTCGGGCCGACATTCCAGAAACGTCCTAGGTGACGCCCGTTGACAAAGGCAACTCCCTTACCAAACTCAGACAAGTCTAAGTAGGTATCCTTAGGCTCTTCAACGGTGAAGTCGAAAGCGTAAAAGGCCGGTTGTCCTTCTATCCATCCTTTTGAAAAATCAATTTTCTCAGGATTATCCAATGGCAGTGGATATTGTTTCCAATTCAGTAAGAAATGTAGATCTTTGCAGACACCTGTACGAATTCCTTTACGTTGCGTATCTGCCAAGAACTTATGACCGTAGTTGACACGCCCCATATTTTCAATCAAGATGTCAATCTCTGAAAAGCCTTCTCGATTGCCCTGACAGTAGATATCTTCACCAATCTCTGTCTGGTATTGAGTAGCAATCCATTGACCATCTACAAAGAGTTGAGCTCGGTCACGTCCATCGATGATACGGAGACGTTCCTCTTCTGCATCCCAACTTGCCTCAGTGCGGTAGAGAAGGTAGCCATAGCTTTGACCAAGTTCTTCCATCGCTTTTGGATAGAGGCTTTCAGTTGGACTAGAGAGACTATCCAGGGTTTCAAACAAGGAAACTTTTTCGACCAATGGAATGGACCCTATCTCCATGCTTTCCTTATAGAGTGGTTCCAACTGTGGATACTCTGGGAAGTGGGTTGCCATCATCTTCTTGACTGCTAGGTATTTAGCAGTTGGATTTCCTTCTTCATCCAGAAGGGCATCATAGTCGTAAGATGTGACTTGTGGCAAATCCAGAGTTCCTCGAGCCGAGCAACCATTCATGAAACCAAAGTTTGTTCCACCATGGAACATGTAAAGGTTGATAGAGCCTTGCTCCAATACCTCTCGAACAGCTTCTGCCAATTCTTTAGGATCCCGTGTGATGATGGGTTCTTTCCAACGGTTGAACCAACCATCCCAAAATTCCATACACATGAGGGGCCATTTCTTGCCATGCTCATCAAAGAATTCCTGCATCTGTGAAAAGTTGTACGGAGCTTTAGAACCGAAGTTTCCTGTCACAAAGAGGTCGTCTTCGATCAAGGTTCCGGCTTTCAGAGTAGCCCTCCATGGGCCATCTGAAGTAAAGAGTGGGCAATCAATCCCTCGGTCTTCCATCAATTTTCGAATTGCTCGTAGATAAGACTTATCTTCTCCATAAGAGCCATATTCATTTTCGACTTGCATCATGAGAATGTTTCCGCCGTTATCCAACAAGCGAGGCACAAGCCTTGGCAATAATTGGTCATAATAGCGAGCAACAGCCTCGATGTAGGCCGGGTCGGACGAGCGAATTCGCATGTCCTTGGTCAAGAGCCAAGCCGGCAAGCCACCAAATTCCCATTCCGCACAGATAAATGGAGACGGGCGTACAATGGCATAGAGACCCAAATCTTGTGCAATTTGAAGAAATCTCTCCAAATTTCTGGCACCTTCAAAATCAAACTCCCCTTCAACAGGTTCGTGTAAATTCCAAGCCACATAGGTCTCGACTGTATTAAAGCCAAGCGCCTTTAAGTTATAGAGAGAATGATACCAATCCTCTGCTGGAATCCTAAAATAATGAATGGCGCCGGACAAAATCTTGAACGGTTTTCCGTCTAAATAGAAATCGTCCTCAATTTTAAATCTGGTCATGTTATTACCTCTGACGAATTAAGTTTGCGCTTTCATTTATTATAATATTAACTATAATCAAATCTTTTGCATTTGTCAATAGGTTTTAGAAAATTATTTAAAATTTTTCTATTTTTTTACTTACCGTTTACCGAAATTATCTAAAAATAGCATGAAAACGATCTTTTTATGTATGATAATTCACAAGAACATCAAATGAATTTTTTTACATGTAAAATAACATTTTTAGTCTATTATTTTAATTTTTTGACCTTAATACTACTCTTTTCTCTATATTTGTGGTAAAATCAAAATTGGAGAAAGAGAATCGAGGTGAAATTTATGGCTATTCCTAAATACCAATATATTAAAGATGAATTAAAAAACAAAATCATCTCTGGTCAATTTGCAAGTGGAGATAAATTTTATACAGAAGCCGAATTGATCGCGATGTACGATGTGAGTTCAATCACAGTTGTTCGTGCCTTGAACGACCTTGCTAAAGACGGCTACATTGTCCGCCAACAAGGTAAAGGTACTTTCGTTTCACGTGCCCGTAAGCACAAACTCGTTGAGTTTTCAGATGTCGAAATCTTTGAAACAAAAGACGATAAAGTTACTGTCCTTTCTATCGAGCGCGGAAACAAACTTGAATATTTAGATAAACTTGGACTACGTGGAGATCAATTCTACTATAAGATTGAACGTATTCGTCAGACAAACGATGTGACATACATCTACCACACATCTTATATTCCTGAGCAATACATCAATGCCAACTATCCAAATCTTGACTATTATAGCTCTATCTATACACGTTTCAAATTGGATTACCGCATTCACATGAGTGATGAACATTTTGAGGAAATCAACGAAATCGCATTCCCAACACCAGAGCATGCTGCTTCTGTACTCGGAATCGATACACAATTCCCAACTGTCTTCCAAACGAAGACTACAAAACTTGAGGCCACTGGCCAAGTCCTTGCCTATAGTGAAACTTATAAGCGAGCAGACTACTACAAAATCAAATTCATCTCATGTAACCGAGGTCATTAAGAAAAAGCCTGAGCCTAGCTCAGGCTTTTTCTGTATTCATTATAGCACGAGAAAGAAGTTGTGAAAACGCTATGAAGGTCTCTTATTTAATTAGTAGCATTTTTACTAAAAACAAGGTAAAATTTCGTTTGGTTTTTCCTCGGTTTTATCCCTTATTAGCAAATTTCTCCTAAATCTTATGATTTCCTCTATTTATTATAGTTCTTATATAAACCCACTTGACATTTTACTCCTTAGATAATAAAATAAAATTGGTTTTATGTAAACGCTATCATATATGATAATAACAAGGAGGTTTTGTCATGAAACTAGAAAAGAAACAGCGCTTCTCCATCCGAAAATACGCGGTTGGGGCAGCTTCTGTACTTATAGGATTTGCTTTTAGCGCCCAAGTCGTATCTGCCGACGGGATTACTCCAGCTCCAACAGCTGAAAAAACTGTCCAAACGATTCAGGAGAGTCCACAAGCAGTCAAAGAAGCTGTAGACTCTAAGGTTCCAGAAAAACTGGAAGAAAAGGCTGACAAGCCTGTAAAAGAGGAGGTCAAAGAAGACCAGGAGGTTCCTCGAACAGTTGCTCCAAAAACAGAAGAGTCAAGCGCACCAGTTGTGACAGAAAATGCTACTCCAACTCCTACTGCCGAGAAAGAAAGCCCTGCCCCAGCTGAAACTCCTGCCGAAAGTACTCCTTCAGAAAAGAAAAATGAAGCCGTCACACCTGCAGTAACCACTCCTAGTACGGAACGAGCACCTCAGGTAAATGAAAAACTGGCAAAAAGAAAAATGATCTCAATCGACGCTGGACGCAAGTACTTCTCTCCAGACCAACTCAAAGAAGTCATCGACAAAGCCAAACACTACGGTTATACTGATCTTCATCTACTAGTTGGAAATGACGGCATGCGTTTTATGTTGGACGACATGACGATCACAGCCAATGGTAAAACCTATGCAAGTGACGATGTCAAACGTGCACTCGAAAACGGAACCGATGCCTATTACAAGGATCCAAACGGCAACCATTTGACAGAAAGTCAGATGACGGACTTGATCAACTATGCTAAAAATAAAGGTATTGGCCTCATCCCAACTGTAAACAGCCCTGGTCACATGGATGCGATTTTGCATGCCATGAAAGAACTAGGCATCCAAAAACCGAACTTCAACTACTTTGGTAAGGAATCTGCTCGTACCGTTGACCTTGATAACAAAGAGGCTCTTGCATTTACCAAAGCTCTGATCGACAAGTACGCTGCTTACTTCGCTGGCAAATCTGACATCTTCAATATCGGACTAGACGAGTACGCCAATGATGCTACAAACGCCAAAGGCTGGAGCGTTCTTCAAGCCTATAAATGGTATCCAGAAGATGGATTCCCTGACAAGGGTTATGATAAATTTATCGCCTACGCCAATGACCTTGCTCGCATCGTCAAATCTCACGGCCTCAAACCAATGGCCTTTAACGACGGTATCTACTATAATAGCGACACTAGCTTTGGTACTTTTGACAAAGACATCATCGTTTCAATGTGGACTGGTGGATGGGGCGGATACGACGTCGCTTCTTCTAAACTTCTAGTTGAAAAAGGCCACCAAATCCTTAATACCAACGATGCTTGGTACTACGTCCTCGGACGAAATGCCGATGGCCAAGGCTGGTACAACCTCGACCAAGGACTCAATGGTATCAAGAACACTCCAATCACTTCTGTACCAAAATCTGATGGGGCTACTATCCCGTTCATCGGGGGTATGGTAGCTGCTTGGGCGGATACCCCATCTGCACGCTATTCACCATCACGCCTCTTCAAACTCATGCGTAGCTTCGCAAATGCCAATGCTGAATACTTCGCAGCTGACTATGAGTCTGCTGAGCAAGCTCTGAAAGAAGTACCAACAGACCTTAACCGCTATACTGCAGAAAGTGTCGCAGCTGTAAAAGAAGCTGAAAAAGCCATTCGCTCACTTGATAGCAACCTCAGCCGTGCCCAACAAGATACCATTGACCAGGCAATCGCAAAACTCCAAGAAGCTGTCAGCAACTTGACCTTCACACCAGAAGCTCAAAAAGAAGAAGATGCGAAACGCGAAGTTGAAAAACTTGCCAAGAACAAGGTGATCTCAATCGACGCTGGACGTAAGTACTTCTCAGCTGAGCAACTCAAACGTATCATTGATAAAGCTAGCGAACTTGGATATTCTGATGTGCATCTCCTCCTAGGAAATGATGGACTTCGCTTCCTACTTGATGATATGACCATCACTGCTAACGGAAAAACTTATGCAAGTGACGATGTCAAAAATGCCATCATTGAAGGAACAAAAGCTTACTACGATGATCCAAACGGAACCACTCTTAGCCAAGCTGAAATCACTGAATTGATCGAGTACGCAAAATCAAAAGGCCTCGGACTCATCCCAGCAATCAACAGCCCAGGTCACATGGATGCCATGCTCGTCGCTATGGAAAAACTTGGAATCAAGAATCCTCAAGCCAACTTTGACAAGGTCTCCAAAACAACCATGGACCTTGAAAACGAAGAGGCGATGAACTTTGTCAAAGCCCTCATCGGCAAGTACATGGACTTCTTTGCAGGCAAGACAAAGATCTTCAACTACGGTACAGACGAATATGCCAATGATGCCACCAACGCGCAAGGCTGGTACTACCTCAAATGGTATGGACTCTATGGCAAGTTTGCTGAATACTCTAACACCCTTGCTGCCATGGCCAAAGAAAGAGGCCTTCAACCAATGGCCTTCAACGATGGTTTCTACTACGAAGACAAGGATGATGTTGAGTTTGACAAGGATGTCATCATCTCTTACTGGTCTAAGGGATGGTGGGGCTATAACCTTGCAACGCCTCAGTACCTAGCAAGCAAAGGCTATAAACTCCTCAACACCAACGGAGACTGGTACTACGTCCTAGGCAATCACAAACCAGATGAAGCCTACCCACTATCAAAAGCACTTGAAAACTCTGGTAAAGTGCCATTTAACCAGCTTGCAGCTACCAAGTATCCAGAAGTAGACCTTCCAACCGTCGGAAGCATGCTTGCTATCTGGGCAGACAAACCAAGTGCTGAGTACAAGGAAGAAGAAATCTTTGAACTCATGACTGCCTTCGCAGACCACAACAAAGACTACTTCCGCGCTGACTACAATGCTCTCCGTGAGGAGCTTGCTCAAATCCCTACTAACTTGGAAGGATACAGCCAGGAAAGCTTGGAGGCCCTAAATGCAGCGAAAGAAGCTCTCAACTACAACCTCAACCGTAACAAACAAGCCGAGTTAGACGCTCTCGTAGCCAAGCTCAAAGCAGCCCGCCTAAGCCTTAAACCAGCGGCAACCCACTCAGGAAGCCTCGATGAAAACGAACTAGCTGCCAATGTTGAAACCAAACCGGAACTCATCACAAGAGCAGAAAAGATTCCATTTGAGGTCATCAAGAAGGAAAATCCGAACCTCCCAGCCGGTCAGGAAAAGATCATCACACCAGGTGTAGAGGGCGAACGCACTCATTACATCTCTGTCCTTACTGAAAATGGGAAACAAACAGAAACGGTACTAGATAGCCAAGTAACCAAAGAACCTGTGACCCAAGTGGTTGAAATCGGCACCCCTATTACGCACAAAGGGGACGAACACGGTCTTGCTCCAGCCGCAGAAACAAAACCAAGACTGGATATCCAAGAGGAAGAAATTCCATTCACTACTGTGACACGTGAAAATCCTCAATTACCAAAAGGACAAACGCAAGTTGTTACTAAAGGAGCCAACGGCCACCGTACTGCCTTCTACTCTGTGAGCACTAGTGCTGATGGAAAAGAAGAAAGAACGCTTGTCAATAGCGTGGTAACACAGGAAGCGGTCACTCAAGTTGTTGAAGTCGGCACTGCCGTTGAGAAAGCTGAGCAAACTGCACCAACTACTGCCAAAGCAGATGAAAAACAACTCCCTGCAACAGGAAGTCAAGACTCTGCAGGCTTGGTCGCAGCAGGACTTATGGCCACACTAGCAGCCTACGGACTGACTAAGAGAAAAGAAGACTAAGATTCTTCTAAGAGAATAGAAAAAAGCGAGATTGAATCTCGCTTTTTTGTTTTATGATTAATTACCAAGTCCGATACGTTCAAAGATCTCATCCACCCGTTTGGTGTAGTATGCAGGGTTGAAGATTTCATCGATTTCTTCTTGAGTGAGGCGTGAAGTCACTTCTGGATCTGCTTCAAGGAGTGGTTTGAAGTCTACTTGGTTATCCCATGATTGAGCTGTTTTTGGTTGTACCAAGTCATAGGCTTGCTCACGGGTCATGCCTTTCTCAATCAAGGTCAACATAGCACGTTGGCTAAAGATAAGACCAAAGGTTGAGTTCATGTTGCGGATCATGTTTTCTGGGAAGACTGTCAAGTTCTTGACGATGTTTCCAAAACGGTTGAGCATGTAGTCAATCAAAATGGTCGTGTCCGGTGTGATGATACGCTCAGCTGATGAGTGAGAAATATCACGTTCGTGCCAGAGAGCGACGTTTTCATAGGCCGTCACCATATGACCACGGATAACACGCGCCAAACCTGTCATGTTCTCAGAACCGATTGGGTTGCGTTTGTGAGGCATAGCGGATGAACCTTTTTGCCCTTTAGCAAAGAACTCTTCCACTTCGCGTTGCTCAGATTTTTGAAGACCACGGATCTCAGTTGCCATGCGCTCGATGGAAGTCGCGATGCTGGCAAGAACTGCAAAATACTCAGCGTGGAGGTCACGAGGAAGGACCTGTGTAGAGATTTCTTGAGCACGGATACCCAATTTGTCGCAGACATATTGCTCTACAAATGGTGGGATGTTAGCAAAGTTCCCAACCGCACCAGAGATTTTACCAGCTTCCACTCCAGCAGCCGCATGCTCGAAACGTTCGATATTGCGCTTCATTTCGCTGTACCAAGTCGCTAATTTAAGACCAAAAGTTGTAGGCTCAGCGTGCACACCGTGGGTACGCCCCATCATGATGGTGAACTTGTGCTCCTTAGCCTTATCAGCGATGATGTTGGTGAAGTTTTCAAGGTCACGACGGATGATGTCGTTGGCTTGTTTGTAAAGGTAACCATAGGCAGTATCCACCACGTCGGTAGAGGTCAAACCATAGTGAACCCACTTGCGCTCTTCACCAAGAGTTTCAGAAACCGCACGTGTGAAAGCCACCACATCGTGACGCGTCTCCTGCTCAATCTCCAAAATACGGTCGATGTCAAAGTCCGCTTTTTCACGAATCAAAGCCACATCTTCCTTAGGGATTTCCCCCAACTCAGCCCATGCCTCGTCAGCCAAGATTTCTACCTCAAGCCAAGCACGGTATTTATTTTCTTCACTCCAAATGTTCGCCATCTCAGGGCGAGAGTAACGGTTGATCATGTTTTCTTTTCCTTTCTTTCTTGAAAAACATTATATAAATACTATTTCTCACTCAATGTCTTCTTTCCAAATACACAAAGATGGGGAATTTCTACTATATTTAAATCCACATTCATAAACACATTATAAATTGCGAAATATTTTTCTAGATATTCAGGTATCGAGACTTAAATTCATCAAACTATTCCAATAAATGATCTAACTATTTTCTAGCTATATTGCCTCCTGCCCATAAACACAAATTCCATTAATTCTCCAAAATCTTTGAATTCATCAAAAGTACGCTCATCGTTTTCAGGAAAATATAAATTATTTAACCTATAGAAATTTTTAACTTTTTCAATATTGTTAGAAAACTTATATTTCACAGCATTATAGAATTCTTTAGCTTCCTCTATATTACTTGAAGTAAGAACATTATTATTTTCATAACATTTTTTCGCTTGTTCAAAATTTGAATACATTTTACCTGATTCATTAACAGAAGTTCTAGGGTCTATAACCTTATCTTTTAATAAATCATATACGTTACTGTACCTCCATAATTGAATGTCCACTTTAATTTGAGTTGAAGAAATTTGAACTCCTCGATTAATATAATATTCCTCAGCTTCTTCTTGAGTTGGATAATGTATCTGATAAAGCCTTTCCCTTTCCTCTTCTAACCACCTAAAAGCAGTAGGTTTATCATAAGTTTTTATAATTGATAAACAGTACCTGTTTGCGATTTGTAGATTAGCTTCATTATCATACAAATATTGTAAAGTCTTATATCTTATAATTGGGGGCAACAGCGAAAAATCACCCATGACCTGAGCAGGAGACAATAAATTCATAGGATACTTCAAAAAGTAATCAATAAAGAGATAAGCATATAAATCAAATAAGCCATCTTTTACTTGATTAAGTTCATCATCAGAAAACTCCTCTGTATGTTGAGTATGTGTTCCATCATTTCCCAATGGGCGTATCTTCTCAATGGAGGCTTTTAAATACACTTTCCTATTGTTGGAAAGTTTCTTAAATTGTTCCATATGCTTAGCTTTTCCTAATGTAAAATAAGTATCACTCCCAATATTTAATATTTTTCTAACTATAACTTCTGAGAATTGCCTGATCCCTTTTATTTTACCTCTTCTTGTTAATCCTACATAAAAAGTATCGTGAATTAAATCACCAATCATTTGTTCATATTCAAAGATATTAAAATTTACCATATTAACCCTACTCAAACTCCTCTTTCCCAATCCATACTGATGGGTAGTGATCTAGTGTATTCAAATCCTTATCTAGCGGTATATCATAGATAGCTAAATAGTTTTCAGGATATTGAGCCGCCAACTCTTCATATTTTACTTTCACCTTTTCGTAATCACTACTAGCAAACAAGACTTCAACGATTGCTCCAATCTTCTCTTTTTCGACAAATGCATTTACGATGAGTTGTATCATAAAAACTCCTAAAATAGAATAGATTTCATATTAATTGGATAAAGTATTGCCAGGACTATCCAAAAGTTCGATTATGTCTTTTATCTGTTTAGTATAATAAGTAAAATATGTCATTTCCCCTGAACTAGTGAATCTTTTTAAATATTCGTTAGGCTCTTCAAATTTTTCCTCTCTCCCATAAAAAATATTATTCAATAATTTTCTGCGAGATTCTTCACTTTCATGAGCTATGTAATTTCTCAAATATTTCATCTGTTCAAAACTTGTTTTATATTCCGTTGTAAGAATAATGTCAAATGGATTAGTTTCAAAAATATGCTTGGAAAGAAACTCGATTCTACCTACATATTCAATATATGCTTTATTTCCTTCTCTCATAAAGGCATTGAATTGAATTTCATCCTGAAATTGAATCTTTAGCCGTGGTTGAAAACCTGTTTCAGATTGACCTCCTAAACAATAAGTCGTAAATAGCTGGCCTAAATACTTTTCAAATTGAATCCAGATTTTTAATAGTGCGACATCGTATATCTCTTTTTCAGAAGACCATCTAACCCAAGTATCTATATTTTCTAATATCTCAGATTTTCGAACAACCATGCTTACCTCACAAAGTAATTATTCAAAAATGTGATTCTTTTAATTCTTTCGTTTTTACTAGTCGTCCGAATCCTATGATTTTTTGTAAATTCACTCCAAGCAACCTCCATTGAATCATTAGAGCCTAACGACATAACTTTGTTATTATAATCATTTAAAAATTGCGCTACAACAGAAAGGATAAAATCTATATCTAAAGCACCTTCTGTTCGAGCTAGATCACTGTCTTTCAAACCAAAGAATTGATTGAATAACACACAAAATAATGTGAAAAAATAATTTTTGTTTTCCAAACAACTCAATTGTCCCTTATAATAATTATATATCGAACTAATAGAACCCATAATTGTTGCAATTTGCTCTTCAAATATATGGCCATCTTCAAAACCTTTATCATATTCTTCATATACTTTATCAACAGACTTAGGAGTCTCCGAAACAATCCCAAATAAAGTAACAATCAACATCGAGTTCAATAATTCTATATCTTTCATTCGTGTAAACTCAGTATCAGAAAACATACTATATTCAAGGAAAAACTCTCTGTATTTAGATGCCAAGTTGTAAACTAAAACTTTGAAATCTCCCCAGTATTTAGCATTACGTATCTCTTGTTTATTGAGGACATAATTATTTGAATTTAATCTCGCAAACATATCATATATTAAACTCTCATCTTTTTCAGTTACAACTTCTGAAATTATTTCAAAACTTAATAACGCCTCTTTTGTATCATCGTCCAATTCAGAATATTTCATACCACCGTATTCACGATTATGACTAGATTTTATTGCAAATTTTTCATCAACAATATATTCTAAAATCGCTCTGATACGCTGTTGGCCGTCAATTACCTCTCTATTTGTAGATTTGGTATTTATATCTATTTTTTGTCTAACAAAAATTGGAGGTATAGGGAGTCCTCTCAATATTGTATCTATCAGATAAGATTTAGCATTATCATTCCAAACGCTATTACGCTGATATTTCGGAGATAATTCAATTTCTTTCTTTTCACTCCATTGTATGATATCACTTATTTGAATAACTTTTAAAGTTGTCTTATTCATAATTCACCCCTTAAAATTCAACCACGCTATCCGGCACATCACTAAACAAAGTTACATGTCCCATCTTGCGGTTGTGCTTCGCTTCTATTTTACCATACATGTGGAGATGGGCGCTTGGATTTTCTGTGACATATTTTTCAGCAGTCTCGACGTGTTGGCCGAGGACATTAAGCATAACGGCTGGAGCATGTAGTTTGATAGCTGGCAATGGTGCTCCCAGAACACCGAGAATATGCGTATCAAACTGAGAGAAGTCACAGGCTTCGATTGAGTAGTGTCCTGAGTTATGTGGGCGTGGGGCAATCTCATTGACAATGATGTCATCAGCTGTCGCAAACATTTCCACGCAAAGGGTTCCAGACAGGTTCAGTTGTTCTGCAATTCGCACTGCCATGGCTTTGGCTTTTTCAGCTAAACTTTCTGAAATGCGAGCAGGCACAATGGTTTTTGAAAGAATGTTATTACGGTGGATATTTTCCTGAACTGGGAAAACCGTCACATCCTTACCATTTCCAGACACGATGACAGAAATTTCAAGGTCAAAATTGACAAATTCTTCCAAGACGCAGTCTGCTGAATCAGCTAGTACATAGGCCTCTTCTAAATCTTCTGCTGAGCGAATGACCTTTTGTCCATGCCCATCATAGCCACCAGTCGCAGTCTTGAGGACATAGGTTTTCGACAGGTCAATATCTGCCAAGTCTTGGCTAGAAGTCACGACCTTGTATGGTGCCACAGTGACTTGAGCCTTGTTTGACAAAAAGTCCTTTTCAAAAATGCGATTTTGAGAAATGCGAAGCAGATCTGTCCCTTGAGGGAGTTGACCATCCTTGATGACAGCATCTAGTCCGTCAGCATCTACATTCTCAAATTCATAAGTGAGAACATCGCAACGCTCCGCCAACTGACGGAGGGCCTTCACATCATTATAAGGCGCCACGATGATTTCCGCCACACGAGAGGCCGGGCAATCAGCCGCAGGGTCCAACGCGATAACCTTGTGCCCCATGTAGATAGCAGAAATGGCCATCATCTGACCCAGCTGACCGCCACCGATAATTCCGATTGTTTTAGATGAGCTCATTTGTCGACTCCTCTGCGATTTTTCCTTGTTCTTCTGCAAAATCTGCCAAAGCTGTCGCAATAGCCTGATCCTCTACTGCTAGGAAACGGAGGGCAAAAAGAGCCGCATTTGTCGCCCCTGCTTCACCAATAGCCATTGTCGCAACAGGCACACCGCCCGGCATCTGAACGATGGAGTAGAGCGAGTCCACGCCACTAAGAGCACGTGATTTGACTGGTACACCAATGACAGGAAGGGTGGTTTTAGCAGCGACCATTCCTGGCAAATGAGCTGCGCCTCCAGCACCTGCGATGATAACCTTGATGCCACGGCTACGAGCTTCTTCGGCATGTTTGAACATGAGGTCTGGTGTGCGGTGGGCAGAGACCACCTTCTTTTCGTAGGCCACACCGAAGCGGTCTAGGACTTCGGCGGCTTTTTGCATGGTTGCCCAGTCGGATTTGGAGCCCATGATGATGGAAATTACTGGTTTCATTTTTTCTCCTTTTTCTTCCTTTCAACAATCACCTTAGGTTGTGAGGGACGGCAGCAGCCACCAAAGGTGTCTCATGCCTAAATCGGAAGCCCAAGGTCTTCCGATTTCCCTGAAGGCTTGGCTAACAAAGCCAAGCCTTCTTTCACAACGGCGGTGATTGCTCTATATTAGCTCGCTAATGCTCGCAAACCATACGACCATTAACGTATTTTGTGAATTTTTATTTTTCTTTTTAATAATCGTCTAATGTAGTGCGGACGTAAGCGAACGCTTGTGGCGTTCCATTACTAAAACTGGAGCCTAGGTCTCCAGTTTTCCGCTCCTAGTAGCAAAGCTACTAGGAGTTCCACTACTGCGACGATTATTCTATAGTGGCTCGCTTTCGCTCGCCATGGCAAATATGTCTGTTAATCTTTTATGGCCTTGCTTCCGATATCTGTTCGGTAAAAGAGGCCTTCTGTTTTTTGTTGGGAGAGTTCTTGGTAGATGGTTTCTTGGGCTTCTTTGACGGTATCTGCTGTGGTGACGAGCATATAGACACGTCCACCATTTGATAGCAGCGCTCTGCTATTTTCCGCAAACTTAGCCCCTGCGTAGTAGGTGATGATGTCGCCATCGGTTTTGGCTGGCAACTTGACACCCTTTTCGTAGTCTAGCGGGTAGCCCTTGGATGCGACAACCACGCCCAGTGTCACACCCTTGTCCGTCCAAGTGATGGCTGGCTCTTTGCCATCCAAAATGTCAGTAATATTTTGCGCAAAGTCAGATGTCAAACGAGGCAAGATGATTTGTGTTTCAGGATCTCCAAAACGAGAGTTGAACTCGATGACTTTCGGTCCATCAGCTGTCAAGATAAGACCCGCGTAAAGGACACCAAGGTAGGGACGTCCTTCTTTAATCATGCCTTCAAGAACTGGCTTGACAATAGTGTCAACCGCCGTGTCAACCACGCTCTGTGGTAAGTGAGGAACTGGCGCATAGGCACCCATCCCACCAGTGTTAGGACCCTTGTCCCCATCGTAGGCACGTTTGTGGTCCTGTGCCGTTGGCATGATGTAGAACTTGTCCCCGTTGACAAAGGCAAAGAGAGAAAACTCCTCTCCATCCAGGAATTCCTCGATGACCACTCGCGCCCCCGAGTCACCGAATTTATTGTCCAAAAGCATCTCGTGAGTGGCTTCAACTGCTTGCTCAACCGTTTCCGCAACGACGACACCTTTCCCAAGGGCCAAGCCGTCTGCCTTGACGACGATTGGAGCGCCTTTCTCCTCGATGTAGGCCTTTGCCTCCTCGAAATCTGAAAATGTCCCATAGGCTGCTGTCGGAACATTGTATTTGACCATAATTTCCTTGGCGAAATCCTTAGACCACTCCAGCTCAGCTGCAGCCTTGGTCGGACCAAAAGCCTTGAGACCAGCCGCATTGAAATCATTCACAATACCAGCCGCAAGGGCATCATCTGGGCCGATAAAGGTCCACGCAATATCGTTGGATTTTGCGAAGTCAATCAACTTATAATGTTCGGAAATAGAGATATTCACCAAATCAAGTCTATCTAAGGTCATACCGTCATTTCCAGGTGCCACGAAAACTTTCTCAACGTCTTTAGACTCCAACAACTTTTTGGCAATCGCATGCTCACGACCACCAGAGCCGACAACTAACAGTTTCATCTATCAACCTCTTTTGCGAATTATTTACTAATATTATAACACAAACGTTCGCTTTAATCTTGTTTTACTTAGTGTTTTAAGCCAAAAAAGGAAAGAAACGGTTTTCTTCCCTTTCGTTTTTTAATGTCTAAAATGTTTCACTCCGTTATATATTCCTCTTTCAACACTTTAGCAATGTTCGGTTCCAATAAATTAACAAAATACCTTTTCAAATTTAAAATATTATCAACCTGTTCTTTATCTAACCTAAAAGAACGACCAGTTTGAGGTTCCTTTAATGTACGTAATAGATCTTTGCCAGTTGGCCACACTAATTTTCTTGCCTGAGGTTGAAAAGGGTTTACTCCCGTTCCTGGCATTGTTCCCCCAATAAATCCATTTGAATTTGCCGTACTTGAACTTTTATTTATCAATGTAATAGTAGCAAATCCTAATGAATCTTCGCCAAATACAACAATAATGAACGGACGAATATCATACTCTGATTCACTATTAGAATAATAATTAAGCTCTTTTTCAATTCCATATTCATACTTGTTATTTTTAAAGATATTTTTCTTTAGTTTAACCACTGTTAAATCATCATCATTTAACGAATGCTCTTTACTATTAAATTCTATCAGATTATCATTCTTTGAAAAAAGCATAAATACATCTGGATTTGGTCCAAATTCTCCTTCGAATGCTATCGAAGAGAAGGCATAAAAACCATGCTTGTAATCACCTCTAAGTTCCCATGACATAGTACTTTGACCCGCAAAAGGAAAATGTATATTATCAATCCTGCTTTTTCTGATATATCTTTTTTTATTTATAACATTTATAAATTCTCTAAAATCTGGACTAATTCCAATGGTTGGTCCTGAAAACGACATTCCCACATTTAATTTTATGAATGACATCTCAACTTCTCCATTCTACCAATTTATCTATCTGTATAAAAATAACATATTCTTATATAAATATCGTTTTTTAATGTCTAAAATGTCTCACACCTGTGAAGACCATAGTCAAACCGTATTTGTCAGCAGCTTCGATAGACTCTTGGTCACGAACTGAGCCACCTGGTTGGATGATGGCTTTAATGCCTGCTTTAGCAATTTCTTCCACGTTATCTGCAAATGGGAAGAAGGCATCAGAAGCAAGCACAGCGCCGTCAAGGCGGTCTTTAGCTTGGTCAATCGCAATACGAACAGAAGCCACACGGTTGGTTTGTCCTGGGCCAACACCGAGTGTCATGTGGTCATTGGTCACGATGATACCGTTTGATTTGACGTACTTAATTGCTTTCCAAGCGAACTCAAGAGCAGTCGCTTCTGTCTCGGTTGGTTGGCGTTTGGTTACCACCTGCCAGTCAGCCGGGCTTTCTTTGACCACGTCTTGGTT
This sequence comes from Streptococcus oralis, assembly GCF_023109155.1. GTDB lineage: Bacteria > Bacillota > Bacilli > Lactobacillales > Streptococcaceae > Streptococcus > Streptococcus oralis_BZ. The sequence goes on from NZ_JALDUA010000005.1 coordinate 103,346, forward strand.
TTGAACGAGGAGTCCACCAACCACACCTGTGTATTCTGCTTCCACTTCGCTAGCCTCTTGAGCATCAAATGGCAAGGCAAGGATGCGCAAGTTTTTCTTTTTATTGGTTAAAATGGCTAGCGCTTCATCCGTATAGCTCGGTGCGATGATGATCTCGAGGAAAACGCCGTGCATCTTCTCAGCTGTCGCAGCATCCACCTCACGGTTAAGGACGACAATTCCACCAAAGATAGACACTGGGTCAGATTCATAAGCGTAGTCCCAAGCTGTTTCAATGTTGTCAGCCTGACCGATTCCACATGGGTTCATGTGTTTGAGAGCCACAACAGTTGGACGGTCTTTGAAATCACGGATGATACGGATGGCCGCATCAGCGTCACGAATATTGTTGAATGACAATTCCTTACCGTTAAGCTGTTTGGCTGAAGCAATGGAGTAATCAGTCGGCAAAGCTTTTTGGTAGAAGTCGGCGTCCTGTTGAGGATTTTCCCCATAGCGCATTGGTTGCTTAAGGTCATAGGTCAAAGTGAGTTTTTCTGGTTTTGCTTCACCCACTTGAGCTGTGAAGTATTCTGCGATCAAAGCATCATAGGCTGCTGTGTGGCGGAAAACCTTAGCTGCCAAACGCTGGCGAGTTTCGTAAGAGGTTTCGCCGTTTGATGCCAATTCGTCAAGCACAACAGCATAGTCAGCAGGGTCTACTACAACTGTTACGCTAGCGTGATTCTTCGCTGCAGAACGAAGCATGGATGGTCCACCGATATCAATATTCTCCACCGCGTCAGCGTAAGTCACATCTGGTTTAAGGATGGTTTCCTTAAATGGGTAAAGGTTGACCACAACAAGGTCGATGAGCTCAATCTGATTATCCTTAGCAGCCTCTAAGTGACTATCCAAGTCACGACGAGCAAGAAGCCCTCCGTGGATATTTGGGTGGAGGGTCTTGACACGACCATCCATCATTTCTGGGAAACCAGTCACATCATCGATGGCAATGGTCTCCACCCCAGCATTGTCAAGGGCAACCTTTGTCCCACCTGTCGAGATAATCTCCCAACCGAGTTTTTTAAGTTCTTGGGCAAATTCAACAATGCCCGCTTTATCTGAGACGCTGATTAAGGCCTTTTTCGTCATTCTATTCCTCTTTCTTTAGATCCAAGCGCATAGCGACTTCGTTATTTTCTTCTATAAATCCTGTTTCCTGAAAACCCAGACTAGTCAACAGGTGCTTCATTTTTTCATTTCCAACCACATAATCTGCGGTAATATGACTGCAAGCTCTATCCATCTGGGCCTCTTTGATTAGAACTTCCAAGGCTTTTCGACCATAACCTCTTCCTTGGTACTGCTGACCAATCATTATCCGCCAGATAAAGTATTCCGCTTCATCCTTGTCTATTTCTAGCAGGAGAAAGCCAACCACTTGCTTATCCCAATAGATTGCCATCGGAAACACATCTTCGTTTTTCCGGTAGAGCCATGCATCAGCTAAAGAGCGAACATTTGGAGCTACGAAACGTGCTCGTTCATCAGCTTCTGATATTTTCAAATCCAGCACTGCCTGAAAACTGCTCTCATCTACCAATTTCAGTTCAATCATTTTTTCTCCTAGCAAGATTGCGTAATCAAAACTTGATTTACTTCTTACCTTCTCTCCACTCCCAAGCTATCCAGCACCTCTGGATACAACTTGTACTCTGCCTCATGAATCCGAGCTTCAAATCTTTCGATAGTATCATCTGCTAGACGTGGCACACGGACTTGTTTGATGACCTTGCCTGTATCCACACCTGAGTCCACCCAGTGAATGGTCACACCGCTCTCAGCAACCCCAGCATTCCAAGCGTCCTCAATCCCATGAGCTCCTGGAAATTCTGGAAGGTAGGCAGGATGAATGTTGATAATTCGACCTTCATAAGCTGCTAATAAAGTTGGCCCAACGATTTTCATGTAGCCTGCTAGACAAACCAAGTCAATCTGGTGTTTTTCCAAGAGTTCGACAAGTGCTGCTTCGTAGTCTACCTTGTTCTCAAACTCCTTGAGTTCAAAAGCATAGGACAGGACGCTGAGCTTGTCTGCACGTTCCAGCACATAGGCGTCACGATGGTCTGAAAAGACAAATCCCACCGGAAACTCTTCGGCAATCACCTGAAAATTTGAGCCATTACCAGAGGCAAAAACCGCTATTTTTTTCATTTGATGATGACACTTTCGTTTTCTTTCTTGACGATGCGACCAATTTCATAGACTGGTTCATCCAGCAATTCCTTGACGCGACCTACATTTTCAGGGCTCACTGCCAGCATGAGTCCCACACCCATATTGAAGATTTCAAACATTTCTTCATGCTTGATTTCACCGTATTTTTCAAGGGCTTTGAAAATCGGAAGCACTGGAACCTTGTCTTCTTCAATTTCCGCAGCTAGGTCAGCCGCAAACATACGAGGGACATTCTCGATAAAGCCCCCACCTGTGATGTGGGCAATACCGTTGACCAACTCTTCCTTGATGAGTGGCAAGACAGCCTTGACATAGATACGAGTTGGCTCAAGCAGAACTTCCTTGAGTTTCTTGCCTTCCAATTCTGGCAAGACTTCCTCACCTGTGTAGTCGGCAAAAACACGACGCACGAGTGAGTAACCATTTGAGTGAATCCCACTTGAAGCAAGACCGAGAAGAACATCACCTTCAGCTACTTTTGAGCCGTCAATGATTTGAGATTTTTCAGCCACACCTACTGCAAAACCAGCCAAGTCATAATCATCTGCGCCGTACATACCAGGCATTTCAGCCGTTTCACCACCGATGAGGGCAGCACCAGCCTGTACACAACCTTCTGCCACACCAGCAACGACTTGTTCTAGTTTAGCTGGTTCATTCTTGCCAGTCGCGACGTAGTCAAGGAAGTAAAGAGGCTCCGCACCTGCAGCGATGATGTCATTAACACACATGGCCACACAGTCCTGCCCAATCGTATCATGCTTGTCGTACTTGATGGCCAGCATGAGCTTGGTTCCGACACCGTCAGTTCCTGAGATCAAGACCGGCTCTTTGACACCTGTTTTTGAAAGGTCAAACATGCCACCAAAACCACCAAGAGCTCCCATAACACCTGCACGCTCCGTACGAGCCACGTGCTTTTTGATCCGCTCAACAACTTCATAACCCGCTTCAACATCCACACCCGACTGGGCATAAGCATTCTTATTTGTCATCTTTGTCTCCTCTTCCTTTCCTTTAATGGAGAGCCTTCATCCGCCTATTTGTAAAAACTGGTCTTTTCTTCCAAACTTCTACGATAGTCTTCCTCATAGTCATAAAGAGGTGTTGGATAATCGCCGTCAAAGTAAGCGACACAGAGACCACCATTCGGCGCATCTGTTTCAATCCCGATAGAATCAATCAAGCCATCAATCGAAAGATAGGTCAGGCTATCCGCACCAATGATTTGGCGAGTTTCTTCGACCGTATGATTGGCCGCAATCAACTCCTGACGCGTCTGGATATCAATCCCGTAAAAACATGGATAAGCTAGCGCTGGACTACCAATAGCAACGTGAACTTCAGAAGCACCCGCTTCTTTCAAAAGCTGAACGATACGGCGAGAGGTTGTCCCACGAACAATGGAATCATCCACCATCACCACACGTTTGCCTTTGACAACGCCCGAAACAGCAGACAGTTTCATCCGCACCCCTTGCTCCCGCAATTCTTGAGTCGGTTGGATAAAGGTGCGTTGCGTGTATTGGTTTTTGATCAGCCCCATTTCATTTGGCAGACCAGATTCTTCTGCAAATCCCATAGCTGCGCTGAGTGAAGAATTGGGCACACCGACCACAATATCTGCTTCGTGCTTGAACTCACGCGCTAATTGAGCCCCCATACGTTTGCGAGCTGTATGGACATTAACACCATGGATATTAGAGTCAGGACGGGCAAAGTAGATATACTCCATAGAGCAGATCGCCAACTGGGTATCATTCGTATAGCTATCATACTGAATCCCATTGTCATCCACGATTACAATCTCTCCTGGTTTCACATCACGAATCCACTCGGCACCAATGACTTCAAAGGCACAGGTTTCTGACGAAACCACCACCGCTCCGTTGGCCATTTTCCCAATAGAAAGTGGACGGAAGCCATTAGGATCAAGCGCCGCAATCAACTTGTCCTCAAACAGCAGGATATAAGCAAATCCACCTTTTACAAGGCTGAGCGCCTCTTTGATTTTGCCCATCAAGTTCGGATTGTGACTCCGACGAATGAGGTGAGCCAAGATTTCCGAGTCCGAAGTTGAACTGAAAATAGCGCCTCTTTGTTCCAATTCTTTCTTGAGCGATTCAGCATTGGTCAAGTTTCCGTTGTGAGCAAGTCCAAACTGCATATCATGAAAGCGAAAGAGGAAGGGCTGGATGTTATCAACAGAAGCTTCGCCAGCAGTCGCGTAACGAACATGCCCAATCGCGCTCGTTCCAGTCAGTTTATCCAAATTAGCTGGGTTTCTGAACACTTCTGATAAAAGCCCCATGTCGCGATGACGCTTTAGTTTCCCTTGATCATTGGAGAGGATTCCTGCCCCCTCCTGACCACGGTGCTGAAGACTATGGAGACCAAAATAGGTCAATTTAGCAGCATCTGGATGTCCCCAGATACCGAAAACACCACATTCTTCATTAAGAGATTTTACTTCGTATGTCATTTTTTATACCTTTTATTTCCCTGTGAAATAACGCACAGCCGACGCAAACAGGTGCTGGTCTTTATTTCCTGGGATGTTTTGGAAGAGACCGTCTTCATAACGTTCTGAGTGTCCCATTTTACCGATGATTTGACCATTCTTGCTGGTAATTCCTTCGATGGCATTTACAGAACCATTCGGATTGTACTTAGAATCCATACTTGGTTTGCCGTCAAAGTCAACGTATTGGCTAAAGATTTGACCATTGGCACGGAGCTCTGCAAATTCCTCAGCCGTCACGACAAATTTCCCTTCACCGTGCGATACTGGAATGGCATGGATATCGCCCACTTGTACTCCAGCTAACCATGGTGAGTTGGTATTGGCAATTCGAGTTTCCACCATCTTAGCCACGTGCTGGTTGGCATCATTGTAGAAGAGGGTTGGGCTAGTACTGTTAGCATCCTCGAAGTTCCCGTATGGAAGAAGACCTGATTTGACCAAGGCCTGGAACCCATTACAGATACCGATAATCAAGCCACCACGAGCGATAAAGCTATCAATAGCTACACGCACTTTTTCATTGAGCAGGATGTTGACGATAAACTTAGCTGATCCATCCGGCTCGTCTGCAGCGGAGAATCCGCCTGCAAAGAAGAGAATGTTTGCCTTGCCGATATTGTCAACCATAGTTTCAACTGACTTGACAATGGCTTCTTCATTCAAGGTCACGAATGGCACCAAGTTAACCTCTGCCCCTTCTTTTTCGAAGGCTTTAGCTGAGTCATATTCTGAGTTGGTTCCTGGGAAGACTGGGATGTAAACAACAGGTTTTTCAATGGTTTCTTTGGCTTTGATGACTGCGTCAGAAGCGACAGCTGGCACTTCTTCCAATTCTTTAGATTGGGCAAATTCTGTTGGGTAAACTTCTTCCAGTTTCCCTTGGAAAGCACTGTCAAGTTTGTGTCCATCTAGCTTCACACCGTTGACAAGGAGTGTAAAGTCTGCTTTTGTTTGACCTATTTTCTCTACTCCAGTGATTTCTTCAGGAGATGTGAAGACAAATCCACCCAATTGAGCTGTCAAAGCTGTTTCAAGTTCAGGCAAGGTCACCTCTGCACCAATATGGTTCCCAAAAGTAGCAAGAGCCAAGCTTTCAAGGACACCGCCATATTTAACAGCTGATGCAGATGTCACTTTGTGAGCCTTTTGAATGCCTTCAAACTTGGCAAAATTAGACTTAATCAAGTCAAAATCAATCTCTGCAGAAAGAGCTTGACCTGGGATGTAGTAGATATTTTCACCAGCAGTCTTGAACTCAGGAGAGAGCACCTTACGGCTATCTGCTGTTGTCACTCCAAAGGCAACCAAGGTTGGCGGTACAGTCAATTCTTCAAAAGTACCAGACATGGAGTCCTTACCACCGATAGATGGCAAACCAAGCTGGATTTGTGCTTCGATAGAGCCTAGGAGAGCTGCTACTGGCTGACCGAAACGCTCAGCTTGTTTGTCCATCCGCTCGAAATACTCTTGGTAAGAGAAGCGAGCCTTAGACCAGTTTGCACCAGCAGCAACCAGACGAGCAGTCGCTTCGATAACCGCATAGACAGCGCCATGATATGGAGACCATTCTGCCACGTATGGATTGAATCCTTGCGCCATGACAGACGCAGTGTGAGTCACACCGTGTTGAACTGGCAATTTCTGCACAGATGCCTCAGTTGGTGTGAGTTGGTAGCGACCACCAAGTGGGTGATTGACCGTTGAACGACCGACCGAGCAGTCAAAGATAGTTTGTAAACCTTTTTGACTCGCATGGTTGAGATCAGACAGAACCGCAAGGGTATCTGCTTCAAGTGTGTCAGCACTTGTTGTGCGTTCTTCTGGGAGTTTGACATCCTTGTCCACAACCTTGGCATCAACGACTACACGCACACCGTTTGTATCAAGGAAACGACGTTCCAAGTCGACGATGGTTTCACCATTCCAGTGCATGACAAGATTTGGTTTTTCAGTCACTGTTGCCACAACAACCGCGTCAATGTTTTCTTTATTACATTCGGCAACGAAGGCATCTACGTCTTGAGGACGCACCACAACTGCCATCCGTTCTTGTGATTCAGAAATGGCAATTTCTGTACCGTTCAAACCTTGGTATTTAAGAGGAACCTTGTTGAGATCAATTTCAAGACCATCTGCCAATTCACCGATAGCCACACAGACACCACCTGCTCCAAAGTCGTTGGATTTCTTGATAAGACGAGTGACATCGCCATTACGGAAAAGGCGTTGGATCTTGCGCTCTTCGATGGCATTCCCTTTTTGAACCTCAGCTCCAGCAGTCTCTACAGACTCAACTGTTTGAACCTTAGAAGATCCTGTCGCACCACCGACACCATCACGTCCAGTCTTCCCACCGAGTAGAATAATCACATCACCGGCTTCCGGTTTTTCACGGACTACATTTTCCTTAGGAGCAGCACCGACAACGGCACCTAGCTCCATGCGTTTGGCTACAAAGCCTGGGTGGAAGTACTCACGAACGTAAGTCGTCGCCAGACCAATTTGGTTACCATACGAAGAATAACCGTGAGCCGCTGTTTTAGAAATGACCTGTTGTGGCAATTTCCCAGCGCGCGTTTCTGAAATCGGCGCTGTAATGTCACCCGCGCCTGAGATACGCATGGCTTGGTAAACATAAGAACGGCCTGACAATGGGTCACGAATGGCGCCACCGATACAAGTAGCCGCGCCACCAAATGGTTCAATTTCCGTTGGGTGGTTGTGAGTTTCGTTTTTGAACATAAGGAGCCAAGGTTCCTTGACACCATCAACGTCCACTTCGATTTCAACCGAGCAGGCATTGATTTCGTCAGATACTTCCATATCGTCTAAACGACCATTAGCACGCTCATAACGACCAAAAATAGTCGCCATATCCATCAAGGTTTGTGGCTTTTCAGACCGACCTAGTTCATCACGCATGGCAATATACTTGTCATAAGTCGCTTGTAATTGCTTTTGAAATTTAGAAGCTGAGAAATCAATGTGTTTCAACTCGGTCTCAAAAGTCGTGTGACGGCAGTGGTCAGACCAGTAAGTGTCCAAAACCTTGAGCTCTGTTTCCGTCGGCACGCGCCCGATTGACTTGAAGTAATCTTGGATAAAGAGCAAATCATCCACTTCCATAGCCATTCCTTGTTCAACCTTGTAGCGCGCAAAGTCTTCTGCTGTATAGCTTTCAAAGAAAGTCAATTTAGGAATGGTCTTGTCCGACTCTGAAAATTCCTGCTTGGCAATCCCTGTCGTGATGTCCTTGAAACGAGAATCAACTGGGTTGAGCAGGTAGTTCTTGACCGCTTCCAACTCAGTCGCATCAATATCCTTATTAACCAAGTACAATTGTGCTGTGTTGACCGTCACGTCACTCGAACTCCCCAGCAAAAGCAAGGCTTCCTGTGAAGAAGCTGCACGTTGGTCAAATTGCCCTGGCAAACTTTCAATGGCAAAGAAAGCATAGTTGACAAGATCCGCCTGCACAACCACTTCGTCCAAAACATGGTCTGTCACCTGCTCAGAGAAGATGTGCTTCTCTGCAGGCGCAAACAAGTCCTCTGCCAAATCAAAGACATCATAAACTTGCACAATGCGAATACTTTTCAAAGTTGACAATCCCAAGTTGTGCTGGAGTTCCCTTACCAAACTCTCTGACTTGACCTGAAAATCAGCCTTTTTCTCAACAAAAATACGTTTATCCATCAATTCTTATTCCTTTATTTCAGCTCTTACAATGTTCCCAACGACTTCTAGGTTGTTATTTTAGTTCTTGCAGCTTTTCCCAGACAATCTCGTAAACATCCGTCAATTCACCCAAGCCACGGCGGAAAACATCCTTGTCCATGTGGTTGCCATCTGCATCCCACAAACGGCAGTTATCTGGTGAAAACTCGTCTGCCAAGATAATCTTGCCATCCTTGTCAAAACCAAACTCTAGCTTAAAGTCAATCAATTTGAGACCAATCTCAGCAAACCAAGCTTTCAAGAGCTCATTGATACGACGGGTTTCTTCCTTCAAGTAAGCAATCTGCTGGTCATCCGCAATTTTAAGGAATTTCACATGCTCGTCATTGATAAAGGGATCATCCAAATCATCATTTTTATAGTAAAATTCGACAATCGGAGTCTCAAATGCGATACCTTCTTCTACGCCAAAACGTTTTGAAAAGGAACCAGCCGTGTAGTTGCGGAGCACAACTTCCAAAGGAATAATCTCAACCTTTTTATTGAGCTGTTCCGTGTCTGAAAGTTTCTCCACAAAGTGAGTCGCTACACCAGCCGCATTTAATTTCTCAAAAATAAAAGATGAAATCTGATTATTTAACACTCCCTTGCCCGCAATCTGCTCCTTCTTGACTCCGTTGAAGGCAGTCGCCTGGTCCTTGTAAGTTGAAATAATGAGATTTTCATCCTCAGTTGTATAGATATCCTTGGCTTTTCCCGAATAGATCAGTTGTTTTGACATTTTAAAGTTCGCCTTTCGTTTTACTTGAGCACATTCTACCACAAAAGCATGAAAAATTCAAGGTTTTTACGAATAAATAACGTTTTCCTATTTCAAGCGTAAAGAAAAACTGCAAGATGAGCTCTTCTTACAGTTTTAAAATCATTTATCCTCTGAAAAACACGAATATTACACTTTATTCAAAAATTGATCCCAAAAATAACGGAGATAGCTTTTCTTTCCCGTAATCATCTGCAGGCGGCCTTCTAAACCATAGCGAAGTGTTGTAGCCTGCTCAGAAGTCAGATGGGTCTCCGCCTCAATTTTAAAGAAATTTCCTTGTTCAGTCTTTGTAGCTGTCGCATCAATACTTGTAATCGTAGAATCCAGGAAAATTTGATTCTTCGCATCATTAGTCGTAGTATAACGGACAGAGTCCCCAATCTTGACTCTAGCAACATCTTTTGAACTGAGATAGGCTGTGAGTTTGGTTTTTCCTTCTTTTTCCAAAGATGGGTAGAGTTGGGCTAGCAGGGTTCCTTCTGCGACCATCGTAGATTCACTAGTCTCAGGATTGAGGTGAAGCACCCCATCCTCACTTGCTATAATCTTCCCTTTATCTAGGAGACCTCCCTGTACCTTCTTACCCGATTCCGCCTCCAAAATTTTCTGATCTAGAAGAGTTAATTCCTGACCGACTTTAACTAAGTGCTGAGATTTGAGTGATTCCAGTTGACTATCCAGTCCCGTTGCGTGGGCCTGTTGAGCTCCAGAACCCGCATACTGTACACGATACGTAGCTAGACTAGACTCTAGCTGGGCAATTTGTGCATCCACCTGTGCAATAACTTGCGATTTAGCTTGCGGATCTTCTCCAGCTTGGTTTTTATAGATCTGATAAAAAGAGTAGGCTGGATTCTGACTATCCAGTTGATCTCCCTTTTCAATCGCTGACTTTGCTGTTTTATAGTCTCGAATTTTATCCTCTGTTTGACTGATAAGATTGCCAATCTCGGCCTGGCTCTGACTTGCTGCCGCATTTTGAGAGGAGATGCTGGCATTTTGCTGAGAAACATTACTCCTAAGACTACTAGCTTGGCTGAGATAGTCTCGAAACATCTCCTGATAACCAAACTTATCCGCCTCTGGAAATTGATCACTCCCCTCTTTCAAACTGGATTGCAAATACCCCAACTGCTTTTTTTGATCCTTTAACATCTCCAATTGACTGGCATATGCCTCAACCTGGACAGCTTCCGCACCTTGCTGGTACTGAACGAGGAGTTCCCCCTGCTTGACTAGTTTGTTTTCTTCCAGATAATTTGCCACAATGCGTTGATTGCTAGTCGACTGGATATTGGCAATGATCCGACTAGGTTCGACAGTCGCTCTGGTAGACAAACTAATCTCTTTCTCTGCAAAAACTGCAAATCCCAGTAAAAACATGAGCAGAAGTGACATAGGTAAAATCACCCGACTGGAAAAATTATGGTAACGACGATTATAAAACTCCGCACTTTCTAAAAATTCTGATTTCATCTTCTCCTCTTTCTAGCTATTCACCAAATGGGCATAAAAGCCATCCTGTGCAAGCAAGTCTGCATGGGTACCCTCTTCGACAATCTTGCCCTGATCCAAGACAACAACCTTCTCTGTCCGCTCTGCAATGGTCAAGCGATGGGCAATGAAAATCAAGGTCTTATCTAAAGCCATGAGATTATCGACAATTCGCTTCTCTGTCAAAATATCCAAACTGCTAGTCGCCTCGTCCAAGATCAAGACAGGTGCATCCGTCAAGAGAGCACGCGCCAGAGCGATTCTCTGCCGTTGCCCACCTGAAATTCCAGCCCCATCCGAAGTCAATTCTGTCTGATAATTCAGAGGCATGCGCTCAATATCCTCCCGAATCTCTGCCAACTCGACTGCTCGTAAGATATCTTCCTGAGTCGTCCCCTCCTTGGCTCCAAGGAGAAGATTCTCCAAAATCGTTCCGTTAAAGACATAGGGCTGTTGAGGCAGGTAGTTGATATACTGACGCAAAGCCTTTTTGTCAATCTGATTAAGATTGACACCACCCAGACTAATCTCTCCCTGACTTGGGTCGTAAAAATTAACCATCATTTTGGCTAAGGTGGTCTTACCCGAACCTGAAATCCCCACAAAAGCTATCTTAGACCCTTGTGGAATGGTCAAATTGATATCCGACAAGACATCTCGACCATAGCCATACTTATAGCGAACCTGCTTAAAGGTCATATCTCCCTTCATCAAACTCAAATCTTCTACCGTTTTCTTCTCCTCAAACTCCGAAGCTACCAGATAAACCTCATTTAAGCGATTATTGGCGACCTGCGCTGTCTGAAGCTTGGTTTGCAGGTTGATGATATTTTCCAAAGGATTGGTAAAATAAACAAGCAAAGTATTATAGGTAATCAGCTGGCCCAAACTCATTTTCCCATCCATGACCAGAATAGCTCCCAGCCAGAGAACAGCAACATTGAGCAGGAGCTGGGCAACTTTTTTCAGTGCCTTTTGCTGGCTTTCTGCCCGGCTATAGGTAAAAGATTTTTTCAGATAAGTTACAAATTCCTTATCAATCTTTTGATAGCGCGAACTCTCACTGGTCAACGACTTAATGGTCTCAATACCGTTGATGTCCTCGATGATAGAAGAAGACAGAACCGCATTGGCTTCCATGGTATCCCGATTCATCTTTTCAAACGGCTTCATAAAAACAAAGATAATCACTGTATAGATGGGAAGCGCAAGCAGACTAATGAAAAAGAGCGTTATATTTTGTGAAAACAAGACAAGCGAGATAATCAAAATCGTCGACACATCTAGGAAAATCGACAGAATGGTCGAAGCTAGCGCGTCAATGATACTGTTGGCATCCGTGAAACGAGACACGATTTCTCCTGTCCTGCGTGTCGCGAAAAAGGACATCGGCAGATGAAAAACATGCTTGATGTAGGACAAAATCACATCAATCGATAAGCGTTGCCCAAGGATTAGTAGGAGATATTCCTGCGCATAAGACAAAATCTGCTGGAGGATATAGACGATGACCAGCCCAATAGAGATAATACCCAGTGTCGAGCGCATCTGGTCTGGTACGTAACTATCAATGATGGACTGAAGATAGTAGGAACCCACGATATTGATCAAGGTCACCAAGAGTGTCGCTAGGACGATATTGGTAATTAAGCCACGCTGCTTGAGTAAGATCGGCAAGAAGGATAGGAGTCCCTGTTTTTTCTCCTTATGAGGTTTGTAGTCCGGTGATGGTGCCATAAAAATACTAACCCCTGTCCACTCTTGCGCAAATCGCTCACGGGAAATCTTGGTCAGCTTGATACCAGGATCTGGATCAGCAATATGAATGTGCTTTTTATCCTGACCTATCACCACATAGTAGTGGAGCAACTTCCCTTCCTTGAGCACATGAGCCACAAAAGGAAAGGTCAAATCTGGCAAATCAAAGAGCGTCATATCCGCCTTGATAGCCCGCGTCTCAAACCCAATATCCTCTGCCACCTTTACAAGTCCCAAAGCGGTCGTCCCATCCATGGTCGTCTTGGCCAACTCTCGTAGATGAGCCAAGGAGTAATAACTACCATAGTAACCAAAGACCATAGCCAAGGAAGCCACGCCACAATCCATCTGATCCACTTGGGGACGATAGTGCCTTTTCCTAAATTTCATATCCTTCTCCTTTTTCTAACAATCTCTTTAAAAATTTGTAAGATTATTTTAACCAAACAAGGATAAAAACAGGAAAATATTCCTAAATAAACTATTTTTACGCCTAAAACGCACTTTCAAAAGCATAAACTATCATTTAAATGTAAAAAGCAGAACAAAAGTTCTGCCTGCTTAAAGTAACCGTTAAAAAATGAATGTCCAGAAATAAACTATTCTGAAATGATATTTCTATAAAGTGAGATAAAGGTCATCAAGGATGATGGAATCCTAGGTATGTCAAAACATTCAAACCACGTAGGTAGATTTATTTTGTTTATATTAGCCACCTCTCGCTGCTGACTGATAACCATTATAGGCACCCCAAGCTAGGAGTCCGAGAGAAACAATTCCTCCACCAACGAAAAGTAGCACTCCCCCACCATCTACTTCTTGTAGTTCAAGATCGCTTAAAGTTGGATAGTTTTGTTCCAACGTTTGTAAATTTAACATAATTCCTCCTTCATTTTACTAATAAAAATTAATGTTCTTTCAACATACCCACAATAATCATTAATACACTCAAGAAAAACGCAGATAGCAGTCCTTTAGTAGTACTATTAAAAAAAGGTCTGTCAAAAACAAAATAATTATATGCAGATAATCCTAAACCAATAGCAGTTACTACTATTGTAATAACGAATAGTATAATCCAAAATGTTTTTTTGCTCATATTTATCAAAAATTATGGATGAGTAATATAATAGAATGTTTTACCAGCGGCTTCGCCAACTTGGTAAATTCCCCAACCAATTGCGATACCTACAGAAACCATCTCCCAAGCAATACCCCCATTCACATCCGTCAGCTCTTCTTCTGTAAGAGCTACAAAGTTCTGTTCCATGTTGTCAAAGTTTGTCATCTTTCTTCTCCTCTATATTTTTCTATATATCTAATCTTTAACCTCTAAGCCACTTAAATAGCCAGATTGGATAAATTACTGAAATCATTTTCTTCTCTCCTTCCTTTTCTTCTCACTTTTCTATTCGAGAAGTAATTTAAAATGAACAGGTAAATTTCATTTATTTTAAATACCATTTGATCAACCATGGCAATAAGATTGGTAAATACATCGCGTAATCTCCTTCCCTTTTTCCTTACCTATTTATTCGAAAAACAATTAGAAAACGAACAATTCATTCATTTTTATTTTAAAAACCACTTAATGAACCACGGATAAAAACCAGTCACATACATAAATGTTCCTCCTTTTTCTTTCTCATCTCTTTATTCGCAATTTCTACTAAAAGTTTCTCTTTTTTCGCAAATAAAAAACAACATGACTTGCATGTTGCTTTTTCCTATTTTTTATCTTTAATAATCGCTACTACATCCGCTACACTTTGAAGTTGGTCGATTTCCTCATCAGTGATTTCGATACCAAATTCATCTTCTAGTGTCAAGACAAACTCCATCAAATCCACTGAGTCCGCATCTAGATCGTCTTTCAAACTTAAGGCCTCTGTTACGGCAAAGTCTTCTCCCTGTCGCTCTTGGATAATGGTTACAATACGGTCAAAAATTTCTTTTTCTGTCATCTTTTTTTATTCTCCTGAAAATTCACGCGCAGTTTGAGCAACTACGTCTGTTTCTAGCATGGTACGAATCTGACGAATCGTACTGTACACAGCCTTGGCATCACTTGAGCCATGAGTTTTTACAACTGGCGCCTTAACACCAAACAAAACTGCCCCTCCAACATCTGAATAGTTGAGCTGTGTCTTCAACCCCCTAAGACTATCCTTAAGAAGTAGAGCACCTAGCTTCGCTCGAAGGCCACCACCCGTAATAGCATTTTTAAGTAAGCCCATGATTCCCAAAGCTGTACCTTCAATGGATTTGAGAACAGCGTTTCCCGTGAAACCATCTGTTACGACAACATCCGCAACGCCATTCATCAGATCACGCGCTTCCACGTTTCCGACAAAGTTCAAACTTTGATCAGCTACTAGCAAGTCGTATGTTTCCTTACGAAGCGGATCTCCCTTGCTGCTTTCTGTTCCATTGTTGAGCAAACCAACACGTGGTTTCGAAATCCCACGAACATTTTTCGCATAGAAGGAACCCAAAACAGCGTATTGGTGCAGATGATGGGCTGTATTTTCCGCATTGGCTCCAAGGTCTAGCATGTCAAAGCCTTTTCCATCAATGGTCGGCAAGGTAGACATGAGTCCTGGACGATCGATATTTTTGATACGACCCACGATGAAGAATCCTGCTGCTAACAAGGCACCTGTGTTGCCTGCAGAGAGGACAGCGTCTGCTTCTCCCTCTTTAACAGCCTTAGCTGCCAATACCATGCTGGCATTTTTCTTCTTACGGATAGCTTTTGTCGGCTCATCATCTGAGTCAATTTTCTCATCCGTATGGATAATGCTGACGCGATCTGTCGCTGTTAGATATTGCTTAATCTTACTTTCATCTCCGTAGAGTTGAATCTCAATATCTGAAAAGTCAGCTAGGGCTTGATTGACACCCTCAACGATGGCTTGAGGTGCGTAATCGCCCCCCATAGCATCTACTGCAATTTTTTTCATTTATCTTCCTCTTTTAGTAATTGTCCCCAGTCTGCTAGGGAATCAATGAATTTCTTTGATTTTAGGTGAATCCCAACGTACTCTTCGTAGAGTTGATCCATAAACTTGCGTAGCTCTTGCTTGATTTGAGACTTGAGCGAAATGGTCTCCAAGGTTTCAAAATCAATGGCTTGAAATTGATTGAGCAGATAAGGGATATTGGGATTTAGATGACAACGTCTCTCATCTTCATGATAATGCTCTGGGCAAAGGCAGGCTCCATATTTGAAAGAAAAGTCAAAGGCCTGCCCCACCCGATGGCAAAAGACACACTCATTAAAATTAAGGCTGATTCCAAATCGAGTCAAGATTTGAATTTCAAAAATATTGGTTAAGACCTGATAATCTATCCCTGCTTCCATCAACTCCAGAGTCTTCCTCAAGAAAGCAAACAAGGGAGCATCCTGCTGATTATCCTGCAAACTAGCATCTGCAAGAGCAGCCACATAGGTAGCATAGGCCATAACAAAGAGATCACTATTAATCTTTGGAAAGGTCATCACCTCATGGTAGTCCTCGATGTAGCTAAGCCCGTCATCATTGATGCGCAAGAGAAATCGTGCCAACACCAAAGGCTGAATAACAGGAGCTAGTTTGGACTGGCCAGCGTGTTTGACGAAAAACATGCGCTTGCCTGCCTGCTCGGTAAAGATCTTGACTAGCTTGTCATCCTCACGAAAGTTACGATTGTAGAGCACCAAGCCTTGACTCGTGATAGACTGAATCATGCTTCTCTCATGTACTCCTCAAGTCGTTTCATGGCCTCTCTGATCGTTTCCATGCTGGCCGCATAAGAGAGGCGAACATAGCCTTCTCCGTAACGTCCAAAGGCAGCACCCGGGATAAAAGCAACAGCCTTCTTCTGAGCAAAATCCTTCAGAAAAGCAAAGGAGTCTTGATTGTAACCTGCTGGAATCTTAGCAAAGATATAGAAGGCACCGCCTGGTTTGATAATCTCAAAACCAAGAGTAGTCATCTTCTCAATAATATAATCCCGACGCTGGATGTATTCCTTCTTCATAGGCTCTGCATCGTTTTTACCAGCGGTCAAGGCTTCTACTGCAGCATGTTGCGCCATGGTGTTTGCCGCAGTAACCAAATATTGGTGACTCTTGATTAACTGAGCTGTGAAAGCTGCAGGAGCAAAGATAAAGCCTAAACGCCAACCAGTCATAGCATGCGATTTAGACAAGCCATTGATAATAATAGCCTGGTCTCTCAGCATAGTTCCCAGAGATACATGGGCTTCGCCTGTATAGGTTAATTCTGAGTAAACCTCATCACAGATAACAAAAATCTCATACTTGCGTAAAACGTCTGCCAAGGCTTCCAACTGCTCCCGACTATAGGTAATTCCTGTCGGATTGGCTGGATAGTTGAGAATAACTGCCTTGAGCTTATCCCCTTGCTCCAAAATAGCCTTTTCCAACATCTCAGGAGTCAAGACAAAACCATTTTCAGTTGTATCAATCTCGACAATCTCTGCCCCAACTAGATTGACAATCGGTTCATATCCTGGATAGGCAGGAGCTGGCAAGAGCACCTTGTCCCCCTCTTCCAAAATAGCCGTCAAAGTAGCAGATAAAGCCTCTGTCGCCCCAATTGTAACCAAAATTTCATTTTCAGGATTATAATCTAGCTGGTATTTTTCTTTTACAAAGTCGCTAGCAGCCTGGCGCAAGGTCAGTAAACCGCTCATCCCTGTGTAGTAGGATTGGTTCTGGTCAATGGCCCGCTTGGCTGCCTCCTTGATATGATCTGGCGTTGTAAAATCAGGTTCCCCCAAGGTCAAACGCAAGACCCCAGGAATCTCTGAAATTGCCTGATCAAACTGGCGAATCAAGGAAACTTGAATCTTGTCTAACTGTTTATTAAAGCGTTTGGTTAAGTCCATAGATATCCCCCTTGCTTACAGAACATAGTACTATTATACTACAAAAGCTCCCTGACCGCAAAATCCATCTGAAACCCGCATTTTTCACTTTCTGTTTTACTTTTCTTCTCAACAGGACTATAATAATAAGTGCTTATTTTCGGAGGTTTATATGTCATTTTTATCAAAAAATGGAGCAGGCATCTTGGCCTGCCTTCTCATTTCTATCGTATCATGGTTCCTGGGAGGATTTTTCCCCGTCGTGGGTGCACCTGTCTTTGCAATTTTTGCTGGAATGCTCCTCCACCCATGGCTCTCACCCTACAAACAACTAGATGCAGGTTTGACCTTTAGTTCCAAGAAATTGCTCCAGTATGCCGTTATCTTACTCGGTTTTGGTCTCAATATCTCGCAAGTCTTCGCAGTTGGACAATCTTCACTCCCCGTCATCCTTTCCACCATTTCGATTTCCTTAATCGTTGCCTACCTCTTCCAGCGTTTCTTTGCGCTAGACACAAAACTGGCTACCTTGATTGGAGTGGGTTCTTCTATCTGTGGTGGTTCTGCCATTGCTGCGACAGCACCCGTTATCCATGCCAAGGAAAAAGAAGTCGCCCAAGCCATCTCCGTTATCTTTTTCTTCAATGTCTTAGCAGCACTTATCTTTCCAACGCTAGGAACCTGGCTTCACCTATCCAATGAAGGTTTTGCCCTCTTTGCAGGAACTGCGGTCAATGATACTTCTTCTGTAACGGCTACCGCCAGCTCCTGGGACAGTCTTTATCAGACCAATACCCTTGAATCTGCAACTATTGTGAAACTCACACGAACTCTGGCTATTATCCCCATCACTCTCTTTCTCTCCTACTGGCAAAGTCGCCAGCAAAAAAACAGCCAAGATTTCCAACTAAAAAAAGTCTTCCCACTTTTTATCCTTTATTTTATCCTAGCCTCTCTCTTAACGACTCTTCTCACCTCTCTCAGCGTGTCTAGTAGCTTCTTCACCCCTCTCAAACAACTCTCCAAATTCCTTATCATCATGGCCATGAGTGCCATCGGTCTCAAAACCAATCTAGTAGCCATGGTCAAATCCAGCGGTAAATCCATTCTTCTTGGAGCCCTTTGCTGGATTGCCATCATCCTTACCAGTCTTGGCATGCAAGCATTGATTGGTACTTTATAAAATAAAAAGGTAGTCCATGGCTACCTTTTTATTGCTCAAGAATTAAGCGAGTATGTTCTCTCTTAATACAACGATTCATCACGATGTCATCGCATCCTCCAGCACGCAAGATTTCTTCCGCTTCTAGGCTTTCAAGTCCCAGTTGTGCCCAAAAAATCTTAGCATCAGCCTTGAGAAAATCACGCGCCACATCTGGTAAAAACTCGCTACGTCGGTACACATTGACAATGTCCACAGGAAAAGGAATCTCAGCTAGACTCGCATAAGCCTTTTCTCCCAAGATTTCCCCACCTGCAGCCTTGGGATTAACTGGAATGATTTTATAGCCTCGAGCCTGCATTTCCTTGGTTACTCGATTACTAGTTGTTTCTTCACGGTCAGACAAGCCCACTACCGCTAACGTTTTACTGGTCGCCAGATACTGACGGATCACACCATCACTTGGATTGATAAATTCTTGACTCATAGAAATCCTCCTTTTTTCTCAGTATAGCACATTTTGAAAAGGCTTGCAGATTTTGACTATAAAAATCTCCTAGCAAGAAAAGAAACCTGCTAGGAGTTCTGTCTACTTCAAGTGAAAGATTAAATCTTTTTCTCAATACAAAATAGGGGAGAAAGAGGACGTTTTTCGTGAATACGGATAATAGCATCGCCTAGAAGATGAGCAATCGAAATTTGTTCAATCTTATCAATTAAACGCTCTTCTGGTAGGTAGATCGTATCCAAAACAACCAATTTTTTAATAGCTGATTTTTGGATATTGTCCATAGCTGGCCCTGAAAGAACTGGGTGCGTACAGCTTGCGTATACTTCAACAGCACCTGCTTCAGCAAGAGCATCCGCCGCATGACAAATAGTTCCAGCTGTATCGATCATATCGTCAATCAAAATACAAGTCTTACCTTCTACCTTACCAATGATGTTCATCACTTCACTGGTATTCATCTTGTCTACACTACGGCGTTTGTCAATAATCGCAATCGGAGTTTTCAAAAACTCTGCCAATTTACGAGCACGAGTCACCCCACCATGGTCTGGGCTGACAACCACGTAGTCAGAGCCAACCATGCCACGACGTTCAAAATAGTCCGCAATCAATGGAGCACCCATCAAGTGATCTACGGGAATATCAAAGAATCCCTGAATCTGTGCAGCGTGCAAATCAATCGTCAACAAACGATCTACCCCAGCAACTTCTAGCATGTTTGCAACGAGTTTTGCAGTGATTGGCTCACGGGCGCGCGCTTTTCTATCCTGACGTGCATAGCCATAGTAAGGCATAACAACATTGACAGATTCTGCACTAGCACGCTTCAATGCGTCCACCATAATCAAAATTTCAAGTAAATTATCATTTACAGGTGAACTCGTTGATTGTAGGATAAAGACGTGTTTTCCACGGATTGATTCTTCGATGTTGACTTGAATCTCTCCATCTGAAAATTGGCGAACAGTCGATTTCCCCAACTCTATCCCAATTTCTTGCGCCACACGCTCTGCCAATTCTCTATTAGAAGAAAGGGCAAACAGCTTTAAATCAGAAAAAGACATGATTTCCTCCGGTATTTATGTATCACTTGTTTTTTACACAACATTTTCCATCTACCATTGTAGCGCTTTTTCCTTTATTTTTCAATCAAAAATAAAACAAGAGTAAACATTTATACCCTTGTTTTATACTATTTTATATTAGTTATATTAAAACTAAAAATCCTACATTTTAACAATCGATTTTATGCTAGGATGAGATTTTTTCGAGACAAAGTTAGTATACTTCTCTCATACTTCCTGTATCCACATCATAGACAGCACCTGAAATAACCACATCATCAGGAATCAGTGGAGACTCTCTAAGCAATTGCATATCCTCTCTCACGCTCTCTTCAACATCCTGAAATGGTAAAAAATCTTGATCAGACACATCAACTCCGAGCTCGTGTTTCAAATGTTCATGAAAACTTTCATTTTTAAAGGTTTGAGCTCCACAGTCTGTATGGTGCAACACCACAATCTCTCTTGTTCCCATCTGTTGTTGGGAAATCACCAGTGAACGAATCATGTCCTCAGTTACTCGACCACCCGCATTCCGCAAGATATGAGCATCCCCAAGGGCCAAACCTAGAGCTTGCGCAACGTGTAGACGTGAGTCCATACAGGTCACGATAGCTACTCTGGTTTTGGGTTTAAGTGGCAGATTTAACTGCCCATGTAGGGCAACATAAGCCTGATTGGCTTGCATAAACTGTTCAAAATACGACACGATTCCCTCCTCAAAAATTTGATAATCAAATATTTCTCCTATCTTATCATTTTTAAGAGGATTTGTCACGGATTATGCAAAGACCTTTTTCAAAACTTCTTGAATCGTTGTCACACCAATGACTTCAATTTCCTTGGGTGGAGTGATTCCTGTCAAGGAATTCTTGGGTACATAAATCTTGGTAAAGCCCAGTTTTGCCGCTTCATTAATACGTTGTTCGATGCGATTCACGCGCCGAATTTCTCCGGTCAAGCCCAGTTCACCCACAAAACATTCCTGAGGATTGGTAGGCTTGTCCTTGTAACTAGAGGCAATAGCCACTGCAACGGCTAAGTCAATGGCAGGCTCATCCAATTTCACACCACCAGCAGATTTGAGATAGGCATCCTGATTTTGCAAAAGAAGCCCTGCTCGTTTTTCCAAAACAGCCATAATCAGACTTGCACGATTGAAATCAAGACCTGTCGTTGTGCGCTTAGCATTTCCAAACATAGTTGGTGTCACTAAAGCCTGAACCTCCGCCAAAATCGGACGGGTTCCTTCCATAGTCACCACAATTGATGAGCCAGTCGCTCCATCCAAACGCTCTTCTAGGAAAACTTGACTCGGATTGAGCACCTCAACCAATCCGCCCGACTGCATCTCAAAGATGCCAATCTCATTAGTGGAACCAAAACGGTTTTTGACTGCTCTCAAGATACGAAAGGTATGGTGACGTTCCCCTTCAAAGTAAAGCACTGTATCTACCATATGCTCCAACATACGCGGACCCGCCAAGGTTCCTTCCTTGGTCACATGCCCTACGATAAAGATGGCAATGTTATTAGTCTTCGCTAATTGCATAAGTTCAGCTGTCACCTCACGTACCTGAGAAACAGACCCCTGCACCCCTGAAATCTCAGGAGACATAATAGTCTGGATAGAGTCAATAATGAGGAAGTCTGGCTGAATTCTTTCTACTTCTGCGCGAACACTCTGCATATTGGTCTCTGCATAGAGATAAAACTCACTATCAATATCACCCAAGCGCTCTGCACGGAGTTTAATCTGCTGGGCAGACTCCTCCCCACTGACATAGAGAACAGTCCCTACTTGGGACAGCTGAGTTGAAACTTGTAGGAGAAGGGTTGATTTCCCAATCCCAGGATCCCCACCGATGAGGACGAGACTTCCTGGTACCACTCCGCCTCCAAGCACACGGTTGAATTCCTCCATATCCGTCTTGGTTCGATTGACATTGATGGAAGTCACCTCAGCCAGTTTCATGGGCTTGGTTTTCTCACCTGTCAAGGACACACGCGCATTCTTGACCTCTGCAACCTCAACCTCTTCTACAAAAGAAGACCAAGACCCACAGTTTGGACAGCGTCCTAAATACTTAGGTGAGTTGTACTCACAATTTTGACATACAAATGTCGCTTTTTTCTTAGCTATAATAATTCTCCTTTTACGGTTACTCCGAAAGAATGCCACTTATACAATGTATTTTGAAATTTATTCTGGTTGGCAACTCCGACAGCAGACAAATCGACAGAAACCTGATAATTCTCCTTGACAGCTGCCAAAACGGAAGCCTTGACACAGAAATTGCCATCTACCCCTATAAACTCTATGCTCTTAGCACCATTTCCCTCTAAAAAATCTTTTAAATCTGGATTAGTAAAGCAAGAAGCCCGACACTTCTCAAAGATACGAGAAGATACAACTAACAAGTTGGTCGCAAATTTCTTCTTTCTATCTTTTCTCTCCCAGAAAAAACGATTGAGAATATAGATAACTCGGTCGCTGGGATAAGTAGCAATTTTGTCATTTACAGCTGCAGTCAGTTCTTCATGATAGGCTTTTCCTACAGCAACATAATCTGACTGCATGTCTACAACTAATAAATAGTCTGCCATTTTATCCCTCTATTTCCCTGTCGATCCAAATCCACCAGTCCGCACGCCATCTGCCTCATCTCCATCTGCAATCAAGAAAGGAGCAAAGACAGCCTGAACCACACGTTCCCCAACTTCGAGAACCACTTCCTGATCAGTAATATTTTTCATCTGAGCAAAGATATGTCCTTCATTCCCTGGATTGCCATAATAGTCTCCGTCAATGACACCCACAGAGTTAATCAAGACCAAGCCTTTTTTACGAGGGTTTGAAGAACGGTCATAGAGATAGAGCACCTCTGTCGGTTGCATATAAGCCTTAACTCCTGTTGGGACCAATATAATCTCACCTGGCGCAATGACAGTTCGTTCGGCAACCTTTAAATCGTACCCAGCTGCATGAGCTGTCTCACGCTTAGGCAACAAATTTTCATCTGTAAAACTCGAAACCAATTCAAAACCACGAATTTTCATATTTTTCTCTTTTCTATAATCATTTATTCTAGGCTATTTTATCTTATTTATTCGAAAAAAGCACGAAAAAAGAGCACACAACAGTTATAGGCGATACGATAATTTACACTGTTTCACAATACGTTGAAATTTAGAGCTTTAAAACGAGAGCAAAGTTGACTTTTTACATCGTTTTACAGACATTTACGACATTTTTGCCCCTTTTTTGCCCCTTATAAAACAAAAAAAGCCCGCAAGCCTGAGCCTGCGGGTCGTTAAGAAGAAAATTCTCCTTTCTTTATTTTGTAGTAACAATTAATCCATCAGGTAATACATCAAGCGCCGGTTTATCTGAACGACTGCCATCTTCGTTGACGTAGTACCAGCCACCTTCAACTTTAACAAGTTCTTCTGAAGACATTGCCCCGTTCTCTTCTTTGAGATGGTATAGTTTGTCCTTGTATTGAACCCAGCCAGTGACCATTGCTCCTGAAGCATCAAGATAGTACCATTTGCCATTCACAAATACCCAACCAATGGCCATGGCGCCATTTTCTTTTAGATAATACCACTTACCATCATCCTTCAACCAGCGAGAAGCTATTGAATAACCTCTCTCGTCGAAGTAGTACCAGATACCATCAATCTTTTCCCACTCCTCTTTTGGATAAGCACCATTGGGGTATTCATACCACCATCCAGTATCGTTTCTTTTCCATTTGGGTTTAACTTCTTCATCATCTAGTAAAACAATGTTCTTGTCGTACGGATTTGAAGAGTATTGCCACCAGCGAATCCCGTCCATGGATGGGAAATATTCAAAATCAGCTGTACCATCATTCAAACCATACCCAGCAATCCAAAGGCTGTTTGGGAATTTCGCAAGAATCTGCTCATAATAGATATTATTGAGCGTGAATGGCTTGTAGCTGTAATAGATTGGCTCATAGCTATTTTCTTTGAGGATTTCCATAAAGCGAATACATGCATCTGTATTTGCCTGTTTATCTCCGCTAGCGTGATCTTCGTAATCAAGACACAAGTATTTTACTTTTTGAGGTACATTATCAAGGAAGTAGCGTGCCTCTCGTTCGGCTTCTTCGATGTCACCTCCAAACCATGCGAAATGATAAAATCCGATTGGGTTTGACTGCTCAACTTGAGCCGTTAAGCAAGGGTTCAGATAGCTTGTACTTTCTGAAATCTTGATGATGGTATTTTGTGTACCCATTTCTTCCAAAATACCTGAAATGTCGTATCCATTGTGGCTAGATACGTCGATGAATAAGTCATTTTTCTTCATTGTTTTCTCCTAATCCACTTGGTTCTTGATAGTCAAGAGCACGTTTGCTATCAGAAATTCCTACAGTTGTTGGGTCTGGAATGATATTTAGAATATTTACAATCGTCAACCCCACAAGATAAGGGTTCGCAAAGAATTTGCCAAGCAAGTCTAAAATGACTCCCCAGCTAACCAAATCTTCTAGTTTAAGATTAAAATATGCGAGAATTGGCAAAGCTAAAGCAAATGCCACTCGCAATAAGAATGTTTTATTTTTTAAGTTAAATCGTACTTTCCAGTTAATCATGTTTATTCTCCTTTGTTTTTATCTTCGTCTTTCTCAAACAAGCGCTGAAACGCTTTTAAAATCGGCTGAAAAAGAGTGACATTTCCTTTTAGTTTACGGTAATTTTCAATGAGGGATTGAAAAGTAAATGCAATGTACCCGAGATAAATCGAGTACAAGAATGCGAAGCCTGTCTTCTCAGGAAGTAGAACAGACATTGGGATAAGGATCATTAGCAAGAGAACCCCTAAAATTTTGCGAAGGAGTCCGTTGATGCCGATTTTGCTCTTATACTCGATGTCAGGGTTTGCGATAGCAGCAATTGTCCCTGTGACAAAATCAATGATTTCCATCGAGACAATCAGTGCTAGAGCGTACAATACCAAACCATCTTCTGTTTGAACGAGGCTTCTAAAAAAATTGAAAAATTCGATTTGCATATAACCTCCTTAATCAATTCGTGGCATGACCACGGTCAAGACACCTTGCTGAAGCATATCAGCAAGAGCCTGTTCTTTCCAAGTGTACCCTTCAGATGGTTGCATCTGGAATTTCAGGATGGTCGGTGTTTCTTTTGGCCATTTTGGATTGGTATCATACGGATAAGGCATTGATACGATATCACCATTCGCATATCGTGTACCTTTAACAAGAGGTTTGATAAACGCTGCTACTTTTTCATAGGCAAAGGTAGGCATACCACCATTTTGAGATACTACCACGGCACTCAAGACCTCAGTGATAGTTGAAACCGCATAAAGGTTTTCTTTGTTTTCAGTAGTAGCTTGCTCAGCTTTATCCATTGCCTCTTTGTTCTTTTGCAGCTCTTGAGTTACCTTTCTGAAGCGTTCATTTTCAGCACGCTGTGGAAAGTTTTCCTGATAGATAACATCAAGGGCAAGGTCAAGCAATTCTGTATTTGACAAATCGATTTTATCAGCTGGTAAGAGAATTGGTACGATAGCACCATCTGCATTGACTAGCGTGACCTTTGTAGCGGATTCTTTTCCGCTTGCGTCAAATTCTTGGGACTTTGTCCCGTACTCTAATTTCATAGTTCCTCCTTAAATTTTGAATGAAACATTATCGAAGTTGAGCCAAGTAGCGTCAACGTTCCCCTTTACGACTACGTTACCGCTTGGATAGATTCCGATAACCGCAGAACCATAATCATTGTTTAGTGCGGTCTTAAATAATGTTGTGGATGGTCTGAAATTTTCAGGCAAAGTAAAGATAATTGACTCACTGGTAGTATTTCCGCCTTTACACGTACCTTTTAAATACACAATACCGTCGAATGTTTTTGAAAATTGGACATTCCCATAGTCCCTATGATGACCCCATCCATTTTGTAAATTGGCATTTTGCCAGGCTGTCGGACTACTTTCTGTTTTTAATAAAACCTCATCTTTTTTAGCGTACTCAACCCAACGTGTCCAATTACCATTGCTTTTAGCTCTAACTGTTAAAAATTGTCCTGAGAAATCATAAGCTACTTGCACTACCCAGTTATCATTGTGTTTAAAGACCTGCACATGTTTCCAACCATTGCCTCCTTGAGGAGAGTTTGATAGATTATAACCCATGTATTGACCTGAATCTGTGTAGTTGTTCCAATCAATCTCAGCGCTCAAGGAGTTTCCTCCATTTTTTGTCAGCTGATGTTGCTGAATTGCCTTGTTGTTTGAGTAGATATCGCCTAAGACATCCAATGATCCTGGTTTCCCAAATTCTGCAACCTTACCGATGCCTACACGACCGTTCTTATCATAGGACATTACTACGCTTTCAGTTGCTACTGTTGTAGAAAATTCAACGCTTGTAAACTTGTCTTCAAGCTTACCAATAATCACAAAGGATTTATTCGATGGATAATTCCCCGCCATGTTAGCAGCTGAGTTAGTCAATGTATGAATACTTGTAAAATTACCAGATGCACTCCCATTATCATCCGTGAAATTCTCATTACCTATCTGAGCAACTTTGAAAGTTAAGGACATTACATTCCTTTGCTTTCCTGACTGCATTATAGGGGCTATTCGAGCATTTCTTAACACTTGCAATGTATTTGGATTACCTCTAGTTCTAAGTGCGGAGAAGCTAAAGGAGGGAGCATAATACTCAATCACGTTGATAGTAATATCTTTAGTATCTGATTGTTTGCCCCGACTATCGACAACATAAGCTCGAATGGTCGCCAAACCGCTAAAGTTCATGATACCAAAACTACCACCGTTTTTAGTTACGACCATTTTTTTATTAACGATTTCAGCTCGATATCCTGTAATAGTAGAACCATAAGCGCCAGATGGATTATTGAAGTTAACTTGAATATCAGAAATAATCTGTAAAAAGTCATTTCCACTCAAAAGCCGTCTTGCAACTGTATTCATGTCAGTTAATGAAAGACCTGTGAAGGTAGGTTTTACACTGTCTGGGATTTTAAAGTGCCATCCATTAGAATACACGTCACTACCGATTTGAGTAGTACCGTTATATGTTCGAACACATATGTCCATTAGCCCTGAACTAGATTTAGGTAAGTGTCGAGCAAGATCTAAAGATGGAGTAAAGGAAACGCTAGTAGTATGGTTCTTACCTAAATCTATCCAGTCACTTCCAAAAACTCTATACCAGACTTGATGAGTAAATGAGTTAACTTTTCGATTGAATATAACGGTATGAAGTGAACCTAAATTTCGATTTCCTTCTAAGCTAGAAATTTGCGTAGACCTAGGAATTTTGTCGAATGTATAATTCGTCGAAATTGTAATGTTGCCATGAATTCCGTTGTTAGCGTCAAAAGATGCCCAGACAGACATAGTCTTTGTTCCGTCACTATTGTGAGGAATAGTAGCTTCACCAGACGCGAGAGTAGTTTCTTGTCCCTCAGTTTCGAAACTTAAATTGCTCTTATATACACTTGAACCATTTAACCATACGGATAAAACACTTCCGTTTTCTGCGTTCCAAGTTCGGTAACCTCCATCGCGGTCGATAGTAGCCCGCCACCTTACTTTCGAAGAGTTATTAGTAATATCCTGACTAACCTGTTCAATATAAATATTCAAGTGCAATGGACCACTAGAATTGATAAATTTAGTCATTTTCCTCTTTTTAACCTCCTACATATCGAACAACATTCACATCTTTGTCAAGATAATACTGTTCTGTTCTAAAGCGTCCGATTTGAACTGAAGCGGTGAAAATACCGTTATCGATATGAATCACACCTTGCGAAATATACATGACTTCCTTACCTGCAGAAAACATAGAAATCCTATCATGACTGACTTTGATTGATGAACTAGCATCGTTCTTTCCAATGATAAGCCCCTCATTTGAAGCACTCATATAGGTATCAATGAACTTTTTCATCTCCTTCAAGCCACCAAATTCTATTGATAAAAACTCAATTCTTCTGCCCGCTTCGATTAAATCAGATTCAGATTTTTTTTGGCTTTCTGCATTTGATTTTACAAAAGCATTATAGGCTTTTTCTAAATCACTGAACTGATCCATTGTCGCTTTAGCTTTTAATTCTACATCATGAAGTTGAGCTTTTTCAGCTAGAGCATTTAATTGGTCATTAGTCAATTTATGGTCAGCTTTGGAATTGATGTCAGTTTCAACATCTTCAATGGCTTTGACATAGCCAAGAAAGTTGGTACCTATGGATAACATGGCATTTTCAAGCGTGACAGTCTGATTAGCTGGGAAACCGTAATTTGTGCCAAATCTGATAAAAACATTATTTGTCTTGTATGTTTCATTAGCTTTTGACAAATCGATAATAAACTCAAATTTTTGCGGAGTAGTAACTCCAGCTTTGAGTGTGAGTCTGTTACTGTACCAAGGGGCAGCCGAAAAATGTACGCTAGCCTGTGTATCTTTTGCTAGCGCTGGAGATAGGCTGATTTCAAATGAGATATGAACATAATTTGGTTTTAATCTGTCTGGATTTTTCCAAAAATCATCAACGATAAAAGTCCGCATATCATACGTTTCACGATTTCCTGTGTTGATTTGCTGAGTTCTGCCGTTCTTGAAATAGTTCCGATTTCCACCAGAAATCTTCGCCCAACGATCAGCCCATTTGTACTTCGTTTTATCTGTGCTATCAGGTTTCTCATAATCTGAATAATGACCAAAATAACGCTGTCCGTTATCTGTCGTTGTCAAACCAGAACCATCCGTATTGTCAGAATACGCAAAGTGAACATAAGGCGTTCTTCCATCTGCTCCAGCTTTACCTGGTAGTCCATCGGCGCCATCACGACCTTTCCATCTCGTCCAGCGATAGTCAGCAGGGTTGACGCTGTCAGTTGAGTTGAAATCAAAGTACACCCCAATATATGCCTTGTCGGCGTTTGTCTGGCTAAATCCACTACCTGAGATAGTATCGGCGTAGGCAACGTGAGTGTACTGTGTTCGACCGTCAGCTCCTTTAGGTCCTGGGATACCTTGGTCGCCCTTGACACCTTGCAAACCTTGGAGTCCTTGTAAGCCACGCTCCCCTTTCTCCCCTTGATCTCCTTTAGGACCTATTGCTCCCTGTGGTCCAGGGTCGCCTTTAGGGCCTCGCAAACCTTGGATACCAGGCACCCCCTGTTGCCCACGTTCCCCCTGAGGTCCAGGAGTCAGTTCAATTTTTTTTAGATCTTCTTTCGTTGCTACGTCTTTAGAATTTATTGTGAGCTTATCAATGTTCATCACAACTTTACTGTCGCGCACAGAAACAATCTCTTGCAAACCATTCATGATTCGCAAACGTGCTAAATCCAGATCTCCAGCAGTTATATTTTTGGCATTTAATGTAATGTAATTACCAATTGCTGCGGAGACTTTTTTTGCTAGCAATTCATCCGTGGTTATCGTATCGACAATTTCTCCGACATTAGCGCTATCTGCCTTTTTGACCCACGAACCTTCTACACGCTCCCACATTTCAACATAGCCACCATTTGGTTTAAACCATATATCTCCATTTTTGGGGTTGGTAGGACTTGACGTATCAAGATACATACTACCTTGTTTAGTGATAAGTTCGTCTAAATACTCTATTTGACGTTGTATGGCTCCTTTATATTTATAAGTACCTTGTGCAACTCCAGCAGCATTTCCACTACTATGGGCAGATAAACCACCATCAAACGAAAGTTTGTAGGACAACATTGGAATATCAAAATAGATATTTTCATCCCAGTGTACTGTAACCCAATCGCCAGCTTCCATAGCCATATCACCACGCCAGGACAATGTATATGGATAAAAGTTAAAGTCTCGGTATTCATTGAAGACACGATCCAGAATTTCTTGTGTAACCCATGGATTTTTTAACTTCATGATATTACCTGTGGACAATCCTGATTTATACACAACCTTATCAGCAGACTTACACTCAATACCTTTCAATCTGTAAGGTATCTCATCACGTTCTAATCCACCAGGTTTGTACATATCTTTGGTAATATGTCTCGATGTCGTCTTTAATTTGATAAAATCAAGCTTCCCATTGCGATTAAATCTGACGAATCTTCCTGATAATTGTGCCAAGTAAACCAACGCCTCACGATAACTTGTTTTTTCTAGTTTCTTCGCAACTTGATCATTTACTAATTGGATATTAGTATCTGTCGTGATACCTGTCAATCTCACGATTTCGGCTAAAATATCCCTTGTATAAGCTGGATAAGTAAGCTGACTATCATAAGTACCAGATAATCTAATAAGCTCGTCCTGTAGCTTAATTTTGGTCTTTTTATCATTACGGTCTAGCTTGACCTCGGCGACAAAAAACTTGCCAAGTGGGACAGTTTTACCCGCAATTGCTACCGACATTGTTGCCGGCATCATTTCTTGCAGACCTTCGATGATCTCTTTAATTTCAATTTCTAGGCTGTTGATGTATCCACCACCAATTGTAAAATCATTACTATTACCGATGGAACTATCGTAAGTAGCTGATGCAATTTTGGTTTTTGTGTATCTCTTACCATTTAAGTCAAAGTTAGCCTCAAACACGCGCAGATGGTTCTCTATTGCTTTGATATAATCTGATGTTACTTCTAGCATAATCCCTCCTACTGCTCGATAATAGATACAGATAAGCCGTTGTAATAGGTCACACCGTCACTCAGACGTCCCATTACTGTCTCTGTGATAGTTCCGCGATAACCAGTGATAGACTGTCCTAAAATGTTTGCAGTAAAAAATCCGGCTACCAATTTAGACTTGATAAGATTTCTTTCTGCTTCTGTGATAATTCCCCATTTGATGGAGAATGTACGTTTTTCTGCAATGACGTCACCCGTCATCAATCCACTAGCGCTACGCCCTGTGGAAGATGACCAGATAATCTCATTATTGATACTGATTTCAACTGGAGAAGCAAGAGCTACTCCACCTACTGATATTTCACTCATGCATACCTCCTAAATCATGAGGGGGGATTCCCCTGTTTTAATTGCAATTTCATTGATTTTATCTACAATCTTCTTAGTGATTTTATCACCATCAATTGTCAAATCAAGAGTACGAACCGCTTGCAACAACTGTGTCAGTAATGCTAGAACTTCTGGTCCACCGCCATTATTTGACAATTCCGCTGCACGACGTGCCATTTCAAGCATTTTATTTTCCGGAGCAACGATCTCACCGTAATGCTTGTTGTCACCAATCATGGCAATTTGTGGTGTGTTGGCCTTAACAAAGCCACCTTGAGCAAGTCGAGGTAGTCCAATGTAACTAAATCCACCGATATTTACACCAGGTAATTTATTAATCACGCTAATAGCGCCATTGAGTAGGCTGATACCACTATTGATTGTGCTTTCTACCGTGCCAAGCACCCCGTTAATAACGCTACGTACAGCACCGCCAATGGCACTCCCTACCATGGTTCCAACATGAGTAAACGTTGAACGTATTTGCCCCCAAAGTCCGCTAAAGAACCCGATAATGCCAGAAAATGCATTCTTGACATTGTTATATGCTTCGCGGAATTTTGAAGAAAACCACCCTGGTATACTAGCAAGAGCAGATTGGATATTACTCCACTTCCCTGCAAACCAACTTGCAATAGGATTGAAGATACCTGTCAAACCTGTCCACGCGTTGCGGAATTTCTCTTTGAACCAATCAGGAATAGAAGCAAGATTGCTTTTTAACTCATTGTAGCGTTGAGAGAACCAAGAACCAATACCGGTAAAGATAGCAACAATGGCATCCCAGGCTTGTTTAAACTTGTCCTTGAACCATTGAACAACCGGTGCAAAAATAGTCTTAACAGATTCCCACCAACGTGTGAACTCTGCAATCATCGAATCGATATCAATTCCAAGTGCGGCTAAGAGAGATTGGATGATACCGGAAAATAGATTTTTAATTCCGTTCCAAGCTTTATCCCAATCCCCTGTAAAAACACCCGTTACAAAATCAATCAAACCAGATAGAGCTTGAGCAAGACCACCGATAATATCAGAGAGTGCTGCAATAGCATTGATCAATGCTGTACCGATAATTTCTGCTAATCCGCTAAGAATCTCCATAAATTTTGTGACATCTACATTCAAAACAAAGTCTTCCCAAGCTGCTTTGAAAAAATCAAAAAAACTACCTAAAAGCATAGAGAGATTATCGATAGCTGGTTTTACATGAGCGTCATAAACTTCCGAAAACATTTTGCCCAATTTTGATAGAACTGGATTGAGGTAAGTATTCCACCCATCCAAAAAGCTTCTCATTAACTGACCAAAACCACTTGTCAAAGAGTCAATAAATGGTTTTGCTTTGTCATCGTACACGCGTTTCAACGCATCACCAACATCATTTACCAGTGATTCTAAACTTTCAAAAACAGGAGCAATGCCATCTAATAATCCTGTCCAGGCTTGTACTAACTGTGGAACATTCGGGACTATTGCTTTTTCAATTCCTTTAGCAAAATCTCCTGCTATCTTGCTGCCTAATTCGATTACTGTGCTACCAGCACTTAAAATCGCAGATACAATCGCACTGCCAATTCTAACAGCACCAGAAGATGTGATGATATCGTAAAAACCATTTGAGAAAGCTTGAACGATATTACCAGCAACCTCAGCTACGTTTCCTATGTTGGTAAATAGAGATACAAGAGCGCTCTTAATACGCTCTTTTTGGCGCTGTAAGCCATTAGCTATACTTTCGGCTATAAAGACTCCTATCCCGAGAGCAACAGTCCCTATCGAGCCAACAAACTGCCCTAGAGCATAAGCTATCTTATCAAGCATAGTTTGAAAAGAAGCAACAACTTTTGGATCTGTAAAAATCTCTTGTAGTAATTCACCGATTCGTTTTAAAGCACTCTGAAGGCGTTCAACACCATCAAATCTAAATGAAGCATTGAAACCGTCCTGGAACAATTTGACGAGTTCAAGCAATCGTTTAAATAATCCATCAAACAAACCGTCTAATTGATTCCCACCTTCAGCAATTTTTCCCATGTCGACTTCAGCGCCTTTAGGTGTTCCACCACCTCCGCCGCCTGAACCACCAGGACCGCCACCGGAATCTCCACCACCATCTCCGCTATCAGATGAGTCAGATAGTTTATTGATTTGGTCAAATCCCATGAGAGATTTCATTTCTTGGGCAGCTTTCTTAGCTGCTTTACCAGCACCATCCGCAGCCTTGCCGGCTCCTTTAGCGGCTTTTCCTAAATTGCCAGCTCCTCCTGCTGCACCATCAGAAGCCTCTCCTAAATTACCAACTGCATCAGCTGTTTCTTGGATACCCGAGCCTTTCATAGACTTCTTGCCAGTAAATAGTTCAGTCAATGCTTTAAAAGCATTACCTACTGTCAGCAATTTGCTGAGCAAAAAGTTAATGACTTTGATAACTGGGGTAAAAATGTTAATCAAGCCAGCTCCGACGCTTGCCATAAAACTTTCGAACTGTAACTTCATAATTCTAACTTGGTTAGCCCAACTATCAGATGTCCTAGCGAAGTCGCCACTAGCTAGTGAAAGCTTGTCTGTTACAAATGCAAACCGCAAAGCAACTTTCTCAGCCTCAGACATTTCTTGTGTCGTCTTTCCAAAGCCGTTAGCCATTGCATAGGCATCAAGCGCTGATTGAGTCATGACCACACCTAAATCTTTAAGTGTCTCTGTTTCACCAGTAAAGACTGATTTCAGCTTTGTGTAGGCTTCATCTTGACTAATGTTGTAAAAAGATGCCACATCGCCCGCTAAACTAGTTAAGGCTGTCGACATCTCGTAAGCTTTTTGTTCGCTGAAACCAAAAGCTTTCGTCATCGCACCGAATGTACCGGTGTATCGTTTTGCCATGGTCTCTGATAACCCAGAGGTATACATAGCTTGTTTTGCAAAGTCATCGACTTGCTTGCTCATGCGTGGGAAAGCAACGTCAACAACGTTTTGTACTTCGTTGAGATCTGAGCCGAGCTTGATAGCTTGAGCTCCGAAATCAACAAGTTTCTTGATTGCAAATGCTCCTGCAAGCATCTTGGCAGCTTTCGTTGCCATCCCTTGCAAGCCACTCATCTGGCCTTTAAATTGTTTGTCGTTTACGACAAGGTCAAGACCAATCTGACCAACTGTCTGCGCCAATAGCTATCACCTCCTACTTAGCCATCTCAACAAAGGCTTGTTTTAATTCTTCAAGAACTTGAGTCAGATCTTGTTCAGTTTTCTCCTTGGCAAGTCTCAATCTCCATTCGTTTCGAATACGGTGCTGACCTTCTGAAAATACCTCTAGCATTTTGGGGTCATCTTCGCTTCGAATTTGGACGATTCGACCAAGCGGTGTTTCTCCGGACAAACCAGCTAAGAGAGCCTTGAACTCTTTCCACTTCATATTCTTAAATTCATTAGAGTATACAGATAAGCCATACTGTGTCCTGAGAGAACTGACGATTAAATCGAAATCCTCAAATAGGTCATAGTATGGCTCACTGTTCTCCCGCTTCTTCTTCTCCCATGACCAATGTCATCGCTGCTTCAATAACTGTAGTTAAATCAGCAAAATTCAAACGCATTTCATCAAGTGTTTTTCGACTATTTTCAGGGAAGATTAGCTCAAACATTTCCATCATTTTTTTGGCAGATGGAGTTCCTTCTTCATCACCGATAGTCTGCATCAGAGTCAGTACAGTTGTTGCATCTGTATTGACTTCAATTTCAGCATCTTTAATTTTCAATTTTGGATTTTCTTCAAAATTGAGTTTTTCTGTGATATCAATTACTTTTGACATTATTCAGTTTCCTTTTCTTCAGATAAAATATTGATCAGTACTTGACCAGTTCGATTTTCTTTACTTGCCATAGCCTCGATTCGCTCTTTGGATTTACCGCTTAAATCAACAGTATCTCCAGCCTTGTATTCGATACCTGTATCGATATCAATAAAAGCTATGGTTGCTGTTGCGTTGGTTTCTTCAGCTTCAACCATATTTCCTCCTTAAAATAAAAAGAGGGTCGAAACCCTCTAAATTAACCTGCTGGCACCACTTCCGGTTTACCATTTGACATGACGTCAAATGACAATGGTCCAACACCAGTTGAATCCCCCGAAGCAAAGTCCTTAAGATTGATAACGGCATCTTTAAATTTAACCTTTGTCCCGTCTGGGAAAGTCCATTGAAAGTCCGCTTCAGAATCACGACCATTTTTAAATGCAAGACCTGCGATGTAGTCGTTACCTGCATCACCTACATTTCGTTTACCAGAAACAGAAATTGTAACTGACTTCGCAGTCATCAAACGACGTGTCCAACCTTTTTGGTCAAATGGTTTCCATTCTTCAACACCATTGTCAAATGATACTGAGAATGATTCCATGTCTGCAATATCAACAAGTGATTCAACTCCTGCAGTTCCTTTATTTACTTGGAACTGGTTTTCATATACGGGGAATACCCCAGTTTTCTGAGCCATTAGTTGCCCTCTCTTTCTCTTTCGTAATATAAATCAAGCTCGATAACACGCTCATACACGTTATTATCATCTGTTCCTACGTCCACAGGCTCGTTCTGTAATAAGGCAATCATCTTAATAGGTGTTCCACCGATAACAACCGATTCAGCCTCAAATAGACGATTGTAGAGGTACTGAGCACGCTTCTCAGTCTCATTCGCATTCTTGTTCCAGTGAATTAAGATGCTGATTGATTTGACATCATAGCTTGCCAGTGATCTGCCTCCGATTGCTACCCGAGGACCATCGATTGTCTTTCGTTGGTAAATTCCTATACTGTTTTCTTGCTTGTTATCGATCTTACCAATGTAGTAGTTGTTAGCTGCATTAAATGTTTTAATCCAGTCACGGACTTCAGCTAATGTAATCATGCTTAAACCCCCGTGATTTGTTTGTAAAGTCGCCCGTAGGCTTGTTTTATTTTGTGTGACTTCTTGCCACCATCAGCCCAATCCTCAAACCACTTCCCTTTTGCATGAGGATTTTCTTTCTTCTGGAATTGATATTCAGGATGAAAATACAATCGTCTTGCGTAAGGAGTGGAATGTACCAGGCTTACTACACCTTGGGATGAACGTGAGTAGTCTGGAGCCATTGCTTCTCCTTGCAACACACCTTTATCAAATGGTACGACTTGTGCCTGCACAACTTCTGTATGCAGGTATTCAGCAGTCTGTTCCAGCGCTATGATTTGAGCCCTTTCCAATTTGCTGATAGTACCAAAATCTAGCTTTACTGTAGACTTCGCAAACATAGCATCACTCCAATCCGATGTAGGTATAGTTGACAGTCCCATCTGGATTTCTAGCTTTCCGGCTATCCACAATCCTTCTGACAATACCAAATACAGTTGCAGTCCCACCGCTCAATGTAGGCAAATACGGTGCAATATCACCAACGAAATAAGCTGACCCAGTAATTTGGACCAGCTTCTTCTGTTCGGTTAGGACTGTTTTGACACCGTCCTGATAATTGCATTTTAGACTTTCTCTAAACGCCTCCAAAGGTTCGCCATCTTCAGAAACTCCCTCTTGGTTGACTGTGACTGTGATTGGCGTCTGACAAAATTGAGGTAAGACAAGTTGTGGAAATTTCATCAAATAACCCTCCTCGTCAATCCTGTTTGCTTCAAAAGTTCATAGGTTTTGCGATAAATAACAATACCTTGTTCTGTAGCAATATTCCAATTTGATCCAAATTGTATTGACACACCATTAATACTGTAGTTTGAAACCGTAGTGGCTATCAAATCAGCATTAACCTCCTCAAAATCAACAATCTGACAACAAGCCTTTCGGATAACTTCCTGCTGAAATGGCGTCAGATTGTCGAATCCAATGCCACGAATTCGGTTGAACGTAAGTATATCAATCTTGTCAGAAGCTGATTTAAGTTTGCTAGCCAGAACTTCTGAATCAGCAGAAATCACACCAACAAACGTCTTTTTGTAATAATCTGGACTAGCATACATGACTGTTACTCCTTAGCTTCTTTCAGCTTCTTGATTTCAGCATTAGCTTTTTTCAAGTCATCCAAAACTTTTTCGTACTCTTCTTTTGAAACCTTGTCGACAGATTCACCATATTTTAATTCACCATCTTCGTAGACTTCAAAGCCACGACCAACAAAATCATTGATCGCTGACTCATCGATATCATAGACTCGAGCTCCTTTAATTGCTTTTAATACCATATACTACACCATCCTTTCTTACGCTGTCGCGTTGATAAAGATACCAGCTGCTTTATTCTTGATCAAGAATGCATCCATATAGAAGCGAGATTGGAGCAAATAGTTATCAGCTGTACGTGAGTCATGACCTGGTGTAAATACTTTGATGTAAGAGTATTTTTCACGAGCAACTTCACAAGATGGGTGGATCAAGATGAAGTTCATTTGTTTCGCTTCATCTGTTGCGACACAACCATTTGTAAAGTTGTATTGTGATTTCATGCGAGCTGATTGCACTTGTTTGATTTTAACATCATCAAGGCTATAGATAGAGCGTTTGACGTCGCCATTTGAACCATTCACTCCTAGCACACGTTGGATGTCTTTAGCCTGTTTGAAGAGCTTGTTGACAGCTGGAGTGACGTACAAAATGCGGCCTTCAGACGGAACACCTGCTTCGTCCATTTTTTCCATGGCGTCATCAAATTTTTGCAAGATATTTTCTGCAGTCAATGTTGTAGTGTCGATAGTGGCACCATTAGCAGCATACTTTCCAGCTTCTGTGTAGAGTTTTGAGAACACGTAGCAATCTTTTTCAGGAATACCTTGTTCAGTTTCCAGAGTGTTCTGGACATTGGCAATAGAGACGACAAGGTTTGTTTCATCAACATCCATAGGATCGATTGCAAATTCGATGTCACGGTCATGTTCTAGTTTTTTTGGTTCCCATTCGTTTGAGATTGTTCCAGAATTAAAACCGATAGTTTGACGATTGTGGTCTTTGTAACCAGATACTGTGATGTTTGGCAGCTTGATTGTTTGAGCGTTGATAAATTTCACATGCGGATTTGAGTTAAACAAATCTACAGACGCAAGCTCTTTTGCATATTTTTGATGCAAAGCTTGTTCGAATTGTTCTGCGTAGTTATAAACTGTCATAATTTAATTCTCCTTTTTCTTAAAGACCAAACGCTGCAGCAATGGCATCAGTTTGGCTAGTTTGTTGTGTTTTACCGGTAGATCCGATTTGTTGAAACCCAGTTGATTCTTCTTTATTTGGCTTCAGTGCAGGAACGTCTTCCAAAACTTTTGCGACAATAGCTTTGAAATCTTCTGGTTTCGATTCAAGTGTGAGAGTTGATGTATCAGCCAATTTCATCACATAAGGTAGTACACCAACAGGTAATCCTTCCTCGATTGCTGCTAATTGTAGATTTCGCTCTAAATTAGCTTGCAATGCACTTGCTTGTGCCTGTGTTAACTGTTGCTGTAGTGATGTGACGTCTGGTGTTGCATCAGCTTTCTGCGACTTAAAAGCAGTAATAGCTTGAGCCATTTCTTCACCACTCAATCCTTGCTGCTTAAAGTAATTTTTTAGCACGGTGTCTTCAGCAACCTTTTGCTTGCCTTCGACAATGCTAGCGATTTTGTCATAGTCAATCTCAGGAGTGCTAGCTGGTTGAGTTTGGCTTGACGTGTCTTGTCCACCTGCAGAGCCAGTTCCTGTATCTGCATTATGGAAAAATAGTTTGCGTTTGAACATAGCGTTCTCCTTTCAGTTTTAAGGGTGTCTCCCTATTTCAGTTATTGTCACTGGTGTCTCCACGTAGTTTTTAGTCTTCGGACAAAAAGAAAACCGTATGGAATCCCGTACGGTTAGGTTTTATAGTTTAATTTCTTCAATTTTCGCACGTTGCTCTAGAGTAGAAAGATAATCCCACATAACTGAACGCTGACGTTTTAACAAATCAATAGGACATTTAGGTTCAAACTCTAACTGTCCTTTCTCGTATTTGCCAATCATCATATCCAACTTTTGGAATCGTTCTTTCAATTCATAGTATTCTTTTTTAAATCTTACTTTCCAATCTTCCATATCTTTATTCCTTTCAAACATAAGAAAACCGCCTCGATTTCGATTCGGTTTATAGCAATTTACAGTAATTTATAGCAGTCTATTCCTGCAAGTCAAGATGTCGGATCACCTCCTAATCTTTAATGGCACGATTTGAAATCTTGGCGTAAACATCCACATAAGTCTCTTTCTTGTCTCCGTTATGCGTGATTTCTGCATAATTTCCACAAGGCTCACTTGATGTAATTGTGTTCGTACTAACAAGAGCTTTCCAATTTTGCAGGGTCTTGCTAAACCAAACTACGAAGCAGTCTTCTACTTTGATTTCACGATCTGATAAGCGCGAAAATTCTTGTGATGCCAATTGTTTTGCTTTTTCTAACATTTCATTCCTCCGTTTTTTCATATATTTGTGCAAAAATATCAGGCTTGCATGGATAAAATTCACCTTGCACGCCTTTGATGATGTAGTCACCTTCTGTTGCAATCATCAATCCTTCAAGTGTTTCTATCTTTAAAACCGGATTATCCAAATCAGCATAATCTACACGAATTGGATCCAATCCTAACTCTGACAATTTCAAAATTGATTCTTCCGTATCTACGAACCGAACCGCCTCAATGACTACTGGTTTCTTTCTGTATTTCATTTTTTCAATCCTTTTCTGAGTACAAAAAAAGCACCTTATAGGCGCTCTGTGATATTAACAATCGTAAAATACATGCTTCTCACGTTGCAGTCTACGTCTTTTCTCATCTGAATCATAGCCGTACTCATCTGCAAAATAATCGTATTGATCTTTGATACATTTGTCTAGTTTCGCTTCAAAGATATCACTCTCTTCTTGTGGTCCATAGATAGCCGCTACAGGAAAAATCGGGGCTACTAAACGATATCCAAAGATGTCGCTGAATGTATCTGCTTTTTCTGCTACACGTAGATAGCTTTCGATAATCCGCATGACTACCTCTCCTTTAGTTTATTTATAACATAATTATAACTCTCAGGAAAAGTTTTTTCAAGTATTTCTCTGCGTTCATCATCAAATTGTGCCTCAAACACATGCGCAAAAAACTCACTCTCTATATTTCCTTTTTTCTCCCAGTAAACGAGCGAGTGCGAATACTTACCTTGTATTCTACCTTCACTCAACGCTCCTAATATATCAGATGCCGAAGAGGCTTTATCGTTGATATGGATTGCTTCGAAAATAGCATCATCAGATAAATTGATAAAGTCTTTACGCAGAAGTTGAAGGATTTTTTTATCCTTTGTGAATTCCCAACCTAGTTTCTCATCTATTTGATGACCAAATTCATGGAAATAACCAGTACCAGGTCCGCGAGGGTCGTCTACGTCCTTATACATGTTCAGGAAGAGTTTTCCAGATTCATATCTCACAACTCCTGTTTCTGCAATAGTTGCAATCGCCGACTGGTCGGCTAGTCTTGCAAACAAGTCTTGCCCAAGCTCTGTACCTCCCTTGAATTTTTTTCGAGTCGCATCGATATACATGTGTCGTGTCTCTGCAGCAATCTTCTTCGAAGCTACGCCACTAGTATCTCTAGGCAATCTCTGACGATTGATGAATTTCTTGTAATCACTATCACTTTCGAGTGAAAGCTCTTGGTATAATTTGTATCCTTTTTCCGCTTCAAAGTATTTCAGATTTTCTTCTGCATTAGACTTAAGTTTAGACCATTCTTCCGCCCTTAATGTGTACTTCTGAACATTGTCTTCATCGAGACTGAACTGCGATAATCTGCTAAATCGTTTCTCCTGTCGCTTAGCATGCTGAACTTTGTTGTCCAGTAACTGTCTTTCCTTGATGTCGTTCAATTCCTGATTTGTAAATATTTTCTCTGGCTCGCTACTGATCCCAGGGAAATAAGTTGTATGCTTATCTTTGCAGTTAGGATGATACAAACCAGCTGCCATTGCAGAACTTAATAATGGATATGGACCATCAGCCGCACTGCCTCCTGACCAGACATCATCAATCAATACTTTACCTTCAAAAGGCATACACAGAGGACATGCATTCGATCGCTTGTTTAAGATAACAGTATGAATCCCCCACTCCTGGCGCTTGACTCCCTCGCCCATTAGGTAGGCTCTTTTGGTTGCTGTCCGAATGGCCATGTCAGTGTACGATACGATATTGACCATGGCTCCATTACTGTATTGGATGCATGTGATTCCCCGACTTAGAAAATCTTTGGTGGCCATATCCACTGATTGCTCGTAAGTCTTAGCTCCTGTGTTAGCTGCTACCTGAGCATCAAATATTGTACGCCTGTACTGGTCATCTGTATACCGCAATACAGCATGCTCTGCCGTCTTCATATCATGCTCGACCGAGTTGAGTAACGCATTCAACTTTCGTTCGTTGATAGCAAAAAATGAAGTCCCTAGGTTATCTTTTCCACTGTTAAATTCAAAACCGTTCTTGATAGCTTCCAGGATAGACATTTCCTCATCATCCATGCCTTGCTTATAGGCTTCTTGGATAGCTGTGGAAATCTTGCTATTGATATTGGCAAACTCTTTGCTATATTTTTTGGCATTAGCTCGCTTAAATCGTTCAAGCTCTTTCAATTGAGCTACCTGCCATTGTTCCCATTCAAAACCTTCAGCAGTTTCCTCTGCCTTATGCCTTCCGAGATTTCTAATCATGGAATCAAGCAGATCGTTTTCAATTCGCTCAAATGCTTTAGATACATCATAAGCCATTGCAGTACACCTTAAAACCTTGCGCCTTAAAACTTCTCAATTGTCGCTTAAAAGCTGTTTTACTAGGCATTTTGAGGTTGAGCATATCCAACTTATTGTTCTTCTCAACAGCATAGATACCAAATTCTACATTATCGCTCGCTATCTGTAGAAGTCCCTGTGCTTCCTTCTGACTCATGTGATAGATCCTCTGTCCTATCGTCACCGTCTTCAGCATCTTCAGCCTCCTTCTCTATCTCAAAATCGTTAGCAACTTCATTCAATGATGGCACGTTGATTTCTGTCACACCTTGCTCCACTTTGATTCTTGCCACTTCCTGGTCTTTCCATTCCTGGTCTTTTGAGTCACCGTATAATTCCTCAACGCTCGCTTCAATCGACATGATACCACCTGTCTTAGCCTTAGAAACTGTCTCAACCTGTGATTCAAAACTAGGGTTAGCATACTCACCAAACGGCACGTCGACCTTGACTTTCTGTAGCGGGTTTTTCTTAAGCACACTATCAGCATTCAAAACCATACTAATTAACTTTGGCAGGTAATCTTGCAGAGCTGTCACAATAGCATTGCGAGTATAGAGAGTTGCCTTTTCTTTCTCACGTTGTGCCTCAGCATTATCTAGCTTCTTGACATCGATACCGAGTGTTGATGGGCTAATGATACCTTGTAAAGCTAAATCAAGCGCAGTCACGTATGTACTCAAATAACTTTCGTGCGGGATATTAGCTTGTTGCAATGTGATTGTGTTTTTGGCATCCTCACCCATAGCCGTCTCGACCTTGATAAAACGATGGTCAAAAGGATTGCCCTTACTAATTTCGCCTGTGTAAGGATCTCTAGGGAGCAAATTCTCAGGAATATACTCTCGTGATCGTCCAGAACGAAGAGCATCCATCCACTGACTCCAAGACTCATCCAAGCTATCAAAAGCATCAGTCTTACGATCATAGATAGATTGACCACGGCCTTTTACTTTAGGTGACGTGTAAATCTTAAACGGCAAGCACAAGATAACAGATTTATCGAACTCCACATCGACAAGGTTAGCGGTGTACTCTGTCGCGCTCATATCTAGCTCAGTTTCGCCCCTGTAGAGCTTATAAGTTAATGAGCCATATCCGTAGATTTCCTCGAGCAAATAGCTCCCTCTGTGTTCTGTGAAGTGCGTGCGGAAAATAACTTCTTTCAATCTTCCACGGTTGTAGATGACTTCAATTCTATCTCCACCCACCCATTCAACAATAGGCAATGTTGTAAGTTCCGGATCAAATGAAATACGAAAAGCACCATCACCCATCACAAGACTATCTTTAATCGCCTCCTGCAGTTGATCGTGGAAATTGCTATCTTCAGCAATCTCTTCCCACAATTTTCCTTGTGTTTCCTCAGCAAAGTCTAAATCATTCATATCGTGCAGCGTGATATCTACCAACCTATCAACGATGAGACCAGGTATTCCTGTATGAATCTTTCTAATTTCTTGCCCAGGAGTGCTTGTCGCTCCCCAAAAGTTGATGTTGATGTGTGGTAATTGCTTGTAGAGCTGGTCCAGTTCGTATGAGTCGCCACGGTACCAGATTTGGTTCTTGGCTGCATTATCTTCAAATGTCATTGCCTCTGTAATTGTGATGACATTTGGCTGTGCCT
This sequence comes from Streptococcus oralis, assembly GCF_023109155.1. GTDB lineage: Bacteria > Bacillota > Bacilli > Lactobacillales > Streptococcaceae > Streptococcus > Streptococcus oralis_BZ. The sequence continues at coordinate 146,946 of NZ_JALDUA010000005.1, forward strand.
GTTCCAGTTTGAGAAAGCTTCTCATACCCTTTCTAATCATGTCCATTATTCCCACTTTAGTTTTCCTTTCTTCCGATTATCTTCCTGTATGGCAACCATGCATACTGATTCGCATTGATTGTGTGATCATTTGCATCTTCCGGCTCATCTTTTCCTTCTTTCCATGAGTAAGTGTTTAGCTCTTTGATATGATTCGTACAATGACTTAACACATAGTAGCAACCTTGAGCTAACCAACCAATTTGGAAATTGATCCGGTCAATAATCTTGGTTTTCTTATAAGCATTGTTAAAGATATACAGACAGCCGTATTGTCGCTTGTATTTGTTTAATTCTGTAATTGTTGCTTGGTCCGCACTATCAACAAAGACATCACGCGCCAATCCCCATTCGCCACGATTGCGCTCTAGGAAGCTGATGAACTTGACCACAGTATCAGATGGAGCAATCGGTATATCAAGTTCAGCGTTGTTATAGACTTCCTCATCCAGCGTATATAATTTCCCGTCATCTGATATCCCTTGGAAAATCATTGCAATTGTATCCGGACTACTTGCTGAGTAAGCTGTATCTAGTCCCGCTGTGAACCGCTGGAACGTGACCGTATTCTTTACAAAAGACTTACTCAATACGTGTTTTTTGCTATCAAAATTAACGAAGACAATTCCTGTTGCTCGGCCACGTAGACCAAGTATTTTATTTTTGTAGAGCTTAGTCCCAACTGGTGCAGCATCCTTTTTCTTCTGGATGGCTTCTGGTGTTAGTGACAGGTTGTCATTAAACGTAAAAAACCAGTAACGCCATTTAGGGTTAGCTGGTTCTGATAGGTCTCGCATAATTTCTTCCGGCACATCGCCTGCGTACTTTTTATACGGCCGTGCCTTGTTGATGAACTCTTTGTAGACTGGTAAATCAGGATTATCCGGATTGAGCGTTGCCATCAAATAATCATTACGTGTGGACAACTCACGAACAAACTCAATGTCAGCTGTGTTGACCTCATCAATATAGACACATCCATACTGACCACCAAGGACCAGCTTCCATTTTTCCTTGTTGTCATACCCTAGTACATAAATGATTTTGCCCTCAAACTTGATGTGAGGAATCTTCGAATCTTTATCACCATTACCGCAGTAGATGGCTGATTTGTGTATGTCTAAAATTCCGTTATCCTGATTAATGATATTCTTTTCAGCTACACCAACTGTCTTTGCTGCAATGATGTGAAACTTCTTCGAACTTCTGCTGACTGCTCGCATAAACTTGACACCAACACCAACCGTTGTTTTTCCAGCTGCCGTTGTACCTTCCAAAAAGTCCGCATCAACATTATTAAAGCTGTTGCAAAAGTCGATGTACTTTTGAGATAAAGGGAAGCTATTCGTCAAGTCCATCACCGCCCAACTGACTGACGATATCGTCAAACTTCTTAGTCTCGGTAACCGTTGCATTGATGTCTACTTTATCAGTCCACATTTGATGTCGTTTCCCTAGTAACTCCAAAGCTTTGTTCCTATCGCTGTTCTTTGTTGGATATTCGACAAGTTGAGGGATTTCATTGTAGACTTTTACAGACTTACCAGTCACGGGATCAGTCATCAACTCAGCTACTTTTGTCGTGACCACAATTGTCTCTTTTGCCTGACCTGATGCAATCTCTGACAACATCACAAGAATTTGTTTTTGAGTCAGGATTTTTTCATCCTGAATCTCATTCATTCTTTTTTTGATATATTCAGAAATGTCAACTTTTGTCAACAATCTTTGTCCTTGACTTCTAGCAGTCTTTTCACTATACCCTGCCTTAATAGCTGCATCTGTTGCATTCCCGCTGATGATGTACTCATCTGCGAATCGTCTTTGTCTTTCATTCAATTTTCCATCACCACCTTTTTAATAATTAAAAAAGCCACTCGATGAGTGACTTAATGCAAGGCGACTACTACCTTGCGTGTTAATTAGAAATCAATTTGAAGTTTTCCTTTTTTTATTTTTTGTAGTCATTTAAAACCTCTGAGGGAATCAAACCCTCTAGCTTATAACTTACCTAGGATATAAGTAGCTATGCAATCATGCAAGGTCCAGTCGCTCCGCAACCATTTGTAAGTTAATGAGTGATATATGAATGCTAAGCCTGTTGCCTACCCTGTTCTAGGACACAAATCACTCAAAGGAGAGTGTGGGATTTGAACCCACGAACCGCACATAGGCGACTACCCGTCTAGCAAACGGGCGCATTCAACCTGACTCTGCCAACTCTCCATATCAGGGAAGGCTTACTGCCTTACCCCTAATTCTTGATACTACCATTCTAACAGATTTTTAGAACCGTGCCGTCCCAAATAGTCCCATTTTGAACTTATGACATCAGATAACTTCTTCTAAGGCTAAAATTGCCTCATTCTTCAATCTGTAATAGGTTGTACGACTCATTTTCAAGTCATAACAAATACTATCAGCCGTACCTTTATTGATATAAGTCATTCGTAGGATTGTTCTATGCTTAGGATTTGTCAGCTTGTTAATCATCCGCCCCAATTCCATTTTTCGATTGATTACAACATTGGTATCTTTCTCAATTTCGTCTTTCATCGTGATCAACTGAGCGTACACATCATCAATCTTTCTTGTCTGCCCACCTTTTACTTTAGCTTCGGCCCACTTTGGACTTGAGAGCAGGCCAGCCTCAAGTTCGTTGATTTCGTCAATACGACTCTGGATATCCATGTCAAGGTTCTGTAATTCGCTTAAAAGCTCTTTAGCCTTCACTCTCTATCTCCTTTGTGATATAATAATAGTGTTTGAAATTATTGCTGAGGTAGAGAGTGCCTTGGCTTTTTTTAATGCCATTATCGTCTATGTTCTACAATGGTTTTTCCTCAATTGTGGCTGCTCGTTCTCTATCTCCTCGATTAGCCAGTCGAGATTCTTTCTGGCTTTCTTCAGATCTTCAAGACCGTTTTTCTTCTGAAATCGCAATTGATACTTCAAGGCATTTCCAAGATAAAAGCCTTTCAGCTGTTCTGGTGTCATGAAGTTCCTTAAAGCATCGATAGATTCCATGCCGTATCTGCCTTGGTAGTGGCTTGGTTTGTTTACGTTATCAATTTTTTCTGGTTTCATTCCTTCTCCTCCAAACTAACAGTTATAGCCTTTTTATCTTCTTTACAGATAAAAATAAGTGTTTCGCCTTTTTTCAAGTTTTTTAAATCCTTTTTTTGTGAGTTTCACTTTATGGACTTCGTAGCTTTTGCCATCTATTTCAAGCATCAGGTAAATCCTCCTTAGATAAACAAACTAGCCAACCAAATTAAAAATGCACATGTAATGATTTTCGAAATACTGCTCTTCACAGCATACGAATAATCCTCTTCAGATTCTTTTTTGCTGGATAACACAGGCCAGATGAAAGATAGTAGTGCATCCATTCCTAATGCTTGCCAGACTGTAATTTTACCAACTGGAACAATCGTTGTGATAATTTCATTCCAACCATACTGAACCACAAATGGCGATACAACGATTACAAATACAGAACCTAAAACAATACTTAGTTTTTTCATTTTATAAATCCTCCTCTTTCACGAAAGTTCCGTCAATCCAACGACCTTTGCGGTCTTTGATTTCTTGGTAAGCCAGTTCAAAACATTCTTCGAAGTTATAACCTAGCGACTTGCTTATTGATTTTAACCAATAAATTGAACGAGTTAAATCGATTATATACATATCTTTATTTGTAAATCCATTTGATAACTGAATATTGCTGATTGTCCTATTCAAAAAGGTCAGACATCCTATGACACGGTATTCGTCGCTAAAAACTTCATCAAAAATCTCCTGCACGTCTGCCTTAATCAGCAATGCCAGACCGACAATCACGACTGCACAATCTCCGATACTGTCCTTGGTTAACCGCTCATTCTTCTTGAGATAGCCAGCGCATAACTCACCGAACTCTTCACTTAATTTAAGCGACTGCTTATCTAGTCGTCCACCGTTTTCAAGGTCACGGTCTATAAACCATTGTTTTACGTTTTCTAGTGTGTTCACTTTAACTCCTAAAATAATTTTATTTTCTTCTCGTAAACATCAAGTCTCTGTTTAGCAAGATTAAAGATGTCTCTATCTAACTCGCAACCTACATACTCAAAGCCTAATTCTTGGCAAGCAATCAAGCTACTTGCTGAACCAACATGAGTATCAAGTATTTTATCGCCTTCTTTTGCGTAAGTTTGCAATAACCAAAGGTAAAGATTGACTGGTTTTTGTGTCGGATGGATTCTAACCTCATTCAATGCCTTATTTCCTTGCTGAATATGGCCTTCAGATATTGACTTGCCTTGCATCATACCATTCCACATATAGCGAAACAGCCGTGTACTATCATGTAAGCTGCAGTATGCTATCTCACAATCTGAAAAACTTGAATGACCATTAACTTTGTCCCAAACGATACGCCCAGAACCAAAAGAATAGTCGAAGTAGTTCACACCCCAAATGATTTGATTTTTTGAAACTCTAAAAAGTTCGTCGAAATAATCTCGATTTGGAATTTGCCACTCTGAGGTTTCTCCGTACAATCTACTGACCCCAATCGGACTGACTTTCCGGCCGTAAAATTTTCTTTTTTCTGGACCAGGAAAATATGGTGGATCGACAATAGCTAAATCAAAATAGTTATCAGGATATCTTTTCATGACGTCCATACAATCTTCATTAAGAAATAATTTCAAGTTCTCACCTCATCCATCTTAACTTTATACATTCGATTGCCTCGATACTTGCTCTCAAGCTGAGCCTTGCATTTAGCAGCATCTCCCTCTTTCTTAAAGAAGTGAGTTTCATCTACCATATTGTCAAAATATAGTGTTACTGTGTATGACATTTTTACCTCTTTTCCTCAACTGCTACCGTACTACCGATAAATTCTAAAAAGTAAAAAATAATTTTAAAGAATCCCTATTTTATAGGCTTTCTCTATTATTACTATTATTTTATATACTTTTTTTAAAAATATAGGTAGAAGAGTAGTATTATATATAAATATTAAATAAAAGTCAGTAATATCAAGGGGTTAGACTGCTACCGATGTGCTACCGATGTCTCATTTTATCGGTAGAATGCTACCGATCTACCCCCTCAACTGCTACCGATGACTACCGATAATTTTAAAATTGCTACCGATTAGTTTTTTCCGAATTCTTCACTCTTACGAACCCTTTTGTACTTTTACCTCCTGCCCGGAAAACACTTTTTTTCCAATCAGGATGATTATCCATGATCATGTTAATCTTCGTTGACAGCTTCCTGTCATTCGAATTTCTCATAAATAAGTTGTACATCATTTCACGAGTTGAGACCTTATCTAGTTTTTTGCTTCCAGGATCAAAGTCGCTACTATTATCGAAATATTTACTTGTGTATTGATGTTGTTGCTGAATAGACCAGTTTTGCCAATTTTCAGGGACGGGCATATCAAGATATTCAAGCACTTGTAATTCAACTTCATCACGATACATGAACTGTTCACGGTAGATATTCAGTTCATCCTCTGTATTTTCATCAAACATCAAATCAGCACCAGCACGATAGATTGTAACGGCTTCGCCCCAAATTTGTTCGATTGTATCAGGCTCGATTTCCATTGGATGTTTCTTTTGTTGCTTGCTATCTGCCATAATCGGGAGGAATCGACGTTCACCGGTTTTGTCCTTGAGGTATTCTTTTTGATTAGTAGTCCTGGCTAAGATGAAGTTCTTGGCAAATTCTTCTGTTCGTTTCATGTATGGTTTACGATAACGTAGGCTAGTTTTAGAAATAAAAGCCTTAGTTTCTGCAAAGCTCATCCGATTACTGGCCACCATTTCATCATCGTTGACGATTAGACTCTTTAACATAATGTCGTAATTATCTTTATTAGAGAAATCTGTTACGGCATCCGTATACCATTCGCCACCCAATTTTTGAAGGAGGGACGTTTTCCCGACTCCTTGGCCACCGACCAAGTCCAGAACATAGTCAAATTTAACGTAGGGATCATAGACCTTGGCAACTGCACCAACTAGCCACATTTGAGCGATTTTAGAAATTAAAGGGTTATCTTCAGCGCCAAGATATACTTGAAGCATGCGGTCAATCCGGTTTCTGCCATCCCACTTTTCAGCTGCTCTCTCCATATACTCAATAACTGGATTGTATGATCTTTCTGAAAAGAAAGTCTCCATGCCATCCAGCATCGCTTGATTCGAGAAAGCAACACCTAATACACTTTCAAAGTAAACTTTTACAACTGAATCAAAATTGGAAGGGAGTTCTCCTTTTTTGAAAAGAGTATTACCAATTTTGATGTCTTTAAGGAGTTCGTGTTCCTGGGAGAAATCATTGTGTTTTAAATAAATGCTCAGTTGATCATCGGCTTTAAACGCTACAAGTACATTCATCGGGCTGTTCGCTTTGATGTCACCTTTTGCATTTGTGATCATTCTGTCTTGTGAATTTATACTTACTACATCACCGATTTCTCTCACCTCCTATCCTTTTTAATCATACTTTCAACAGTACGCATCACTTCCTTTTCTGATAGAGGATTTCGACTGTTAGTATTCGCCAGTCTTGCAAGTTGAATTACTACTTCATCATCAACTGCTCGATATAATAGACCACCTACGAATTTTGCTAGTTTATCATTTCGCCCACCCTCATCACCAAAGCCAAGGCAGATGGTTTCAAAGAGATCTGTAGTCTGTGTTCGTTCTCTAGTATGTGAACGTCTAGCTAAGTCCCTAAGACCATCCTTACCATCATACTTATAGCCATGAGTTTCGCCATACTGTTTTTTTATAGCCTGGATTAATTCTTTTGAAGGAGTAACCATAGTACCACCTTCCTTAGACTTTTCCAGATCCCACTCATACTGCCCTTTTTCTGTTGCTGACGGAGCAACAAGGACATAATTGTTTTCATGAGCTTTGATGTCAACACCTGGTAAGAAATTAATCATTTGAGTGATAGGGGCATCCTCTCTCTTGAAGTAAAAGAGGTGTTTCCCACCGCTTGCCGTCTTAGCTTGCAGTGTCGGTTCAATCAATCCCAGATTTTTCCATTTTTTCAAGGATTCAAAGCCGTTTGACTTGCCGTGTTTGTCAATATCGATGACAAAGAAGTTGGTAGTCTTTAGGGCAATGTTTGCATTAGGGTAGCCGTCCCAAAAGTTTTCAATCTCGGCAGGAGTCATGGCAGGCTTATCGGCAAATTCAATCAAAGGCATCTTGTTTTTGGGATTGACTGGAATGACTGAGAACCCTAACTTTTGGTACTGTAATGCGTATTCTTTCATCGACGGCATGGGTTTTTCTCCTCTTTGTAAATATAAACAAGTTCCTGGGCCGTATAGTTTGACTGATATTCGGCTTCAGTCATATCCAAGTATGTTAGCATAGCTGTATAAGCCTCTTCTACTGTCGTGAAAGGACCAAATTCCTCATCAGTTTCATCAATGACCCAGAACTTGTTATTTCTTAAAAAGGGAGGTCATCATCATCAATATCAGCTTCAGTCAGCGGTTGTGCTTCTTCTTCTTCAAGGTCATAGTTTCGGAACTCACGGCCATCTTTCCCCTTAGTCACAGAGATAACAAGGTTGTAGTAAGAGCCAACTGCCTTACGTTGTAGAGCCTCTTCCAAGGCTTTACCGTCTTCTTCATTTCCTTGCATACTGTCGCCAGCAAGGACCAAGGCTTTGATAAAGAATTTCATGGTGCGTTCAACTGCCCAGTTAAGGTTCTTACCATTCCATTCAGTCAGTGTGCCAAATGTTGCAAATTCAGAGCGTCCACTGTAATCACCGCCACGGATTTCAAATTGATAACCAAGACTTTCCCAGCCTTTGTCCGATACGTTGAAGGTTGCTTTCTTCAGGACTACTGGATAAGTACCAGCCGGGATTGGTGCAGGGCCGTTGGCACTGTCTTTGCGTGGGTCAAAGCCCTCTTTTTTGATTGATTTTGCGATATCTAGTAAGCTCATGTGTGTTCTCCTTTATTTCTTAAAATAATTCATCATCAGAGTCAACTTCTTTCTTAGGTGCCTCTTTTGTTTTTTCGGTCTTAGCTGGTTTAGTTGTCTTAGCTGCTTCTTTTTTAGGGGCTAGCTTGCCCTTTGCAGGCTCAACAGCCCCACGGATAGTTACCAAGATTTTCAAGATGGCCTTGTCATCAACCTGGTCCGCATAGTAGGTCTTACGCTTGCGGTCAACCTCACGATTGTAGTTATTTCCGATTTTCTCAGTGTGGATCATCAAATCAGAATTTCCGTTGATAAGATTGACATACTTATCTTTCAAGCTTGGTTTGTCTTTGGTAGCATTGCCATTGTCATCATATTCCGAAACCTGACGGCTGATGTAAATAACATTCATTGGTAAGGCTTTGAGGTCAATGACTAATTCTGTGATAGCTTGATTGAAAAAGTCGTAACCTTTACCGTATGGAATTTCTGACAAAGATTTCAAACGTGGTTTACCTGGTGGAGTCAATTCATCACAGACAGCGATCTTAATCATTTCAATGACATCATCAATAACGTCAATGACCACTGTTTCATAAGAATGTTTTTGCGTCTGGAGAGCAAGCAAGATTTCTCCAAGTTGCTTGATGACTGAGTTAGTAATTCTTCCCTTGTCATCTTTCACATTCACAAGTTGAATACTTGGCACACTGTTAGCTTCTGCATTTCCATCCGTGTTCAAGACGATTGGATTTGGAAACTCATTGGCCAGGTAAGATTTCCCACTCATAGTTTCACCATAGATGAAGAAATTCCTTGGGGTGTCTTTAGGTACTTGTGGTTTATTTGCTGGAAGTGTAAATACCATTAGAGTTTACCTCCAAAAATTTCCTTAATCATGTCCTCGATAAATGGACGCTCTCGTTTGATTGGTTCAACTTCTGAACCGTTTGGGTAGCTCATCTTGTATTCAATTTCCAGGGCGACAATTTCACAGTCAAAGGCTGCTGCAAGGGCCTTGTAAGTCTTTTTGCTTCCCTCATATTTTTCACGGGGGATTTTTAAACAGTGAGTGATGCAGCAATAGTCTGCTTGAAAGGCTAGGCTCCCACGATCTTTGTAAGATTTAAGAAATTCTCCGGTTTTACGGCTACGAAATACGATCATTTCAGTTTTTTTATTCATTGTGTTTTCCTCTTTTTAACTTTCTTTATAATAAAATTCAATTACATTTACATCATGCTGCTGACGACTTCCTGTTATGCGCCAGAGCAATTGCCGATAGTCATCATATTCTCCAGAACCTTCTTCTACTGGATCCAATACGACAATAGTTTGGTATTTATGTTGCAGACCATCAACCCCCACTCCAAGAACTTGACTGGTAGCAACCACGATTTTCTTATCAAGTCCTTCTTGGATATCGCCCGTCCAGATTCCAATTTCAGGGTGGCGCTCGCTAATGACATTGACAATCTGCTTAGACTTACTGACAATCAGCATGTCATGAGGTGCTCTCTCAATCAAACCGTCTAGCTTTAGCATGAGAGGGGTATCAGCGTTGACTGGTTTTAGTTTTGGAAAATCAATTGCTACACCCGTTTGATTAAGATAGCGCTCAAAGGTCTTTCTTCCAAATGATTGCTTGGACATTGCAGTCTTGCCGTTAACCGTTACAAGATTTAGTTTCCTAAATTCTGCAAGCTTATCGGTGTTCCCTGGTTCTACCTTGACCGGATAAAACCTAATTTCAAAACCGTTGTTTTCAACTGCATTTTCGATTTCTTCGATTTCTTCCCATCTGAAGAAATTTGGTAAATCTGAGACGTATTTCTCATAATCTCTGAAATCTTCCCACTTCTCTTTTGAGTAACTAAACGGATCATAGACCATTCTCCCGTGAGTTTTTTGCCAGTCAAATTTATTATTTGGGGTTGCCCACCCGAAAACGATTTTTTCTAGCGGGTAGAAATTCTGGCCTTTCTTCCTGATTGGAGTCGCTGAAAGACCTATTGTGTATTTACGCTTTATTTTGCAATATAAGGCCACTTGCTTATCACTCGACATATTCTGCCACTCGTCAATGATAAGTACATCACAGGCCAGTTTTTTCCCCTTTTTGATTTGATTTTGAAGATATCTATCTGTCTGAATGATAATCTCAACATCTTTACCAAAATTCATAAACTTGACTGCATCTATCCAACCATTCAGAATTGCTAGTCGATTATTCGTGATAATGATTCTTTTCGCTTTTCTATGTTTGGCGATCGCTAGGGCGCAGATTGTTTTGCCTCTGCCTCCTAAAGCCTCAAGAAAGATTCCATTCGTCAGCATATCGCTACGCTTAACCGCCTCAGTTTGCCATTTTCTCAGTTGCAATTTTCCCAATATCTTGAACCACCTCCTCTACATCATTTCGCATAGCCCAGAATAACCCGAGTCGGGCGGCTGCACGTACATCCTGATGATGACTCTTACTAAACTTCCATAACCCCAAAAGTTTTAAAAGTTCGTTTGGAATATCAGATTGATAGCCAGCATTTCGCTGGAGAACAGAGCCAGGAAAAAGAATTTGAAGCAAGGCGATATTCTCAAGAACCGAATTATCCTTTGATTTATCATTGTCACGCGCTTCAAACTTTTCAATGACTACGATATCAGGTTTTAAAAATCGGCCCACTTCTTCAAACCACTTGCGCGTACTCTCGATTTTGGCTGATGGTACAACCCAATGATCAACTAACTTTGCATTATCCAAGAGTACGATCCCGTGCGTACTTTTTGCCGCTTTGGCACTACCTGGATCAATTGCTAAAATTTTCATCAAACACCAACTTTCTCAGTCAGCACTCCTGGATAAAGGGCTGTGTTAAACCAATTTTGTTTATTCACTTTTGCAAAAGCAAACAAAGTCTTAATTTCTTTTGCTTGTTTTTCGAATCTTCGAATATCTTCTTCCGATTCAAAAATAGGTTTTTCCTTGTATTTAGCAACTGTGACCAGCTTGTATTCCGGAGTAAATACTGGCTTTTCATTTCCTTGATCAAGATTTGTTTCATCTACTTTTACAAAGCGAATTGCAACATCAAATAGAAAACCTTCAGTAACAAGCACTTCAATTGATTCTGGTCCAATCACAACTGCTAGTGAATCTGTTACTCGTGTTTTATTCATCAATTCCATTACTTAATCCTCAAACTTCTACTTTCTTGCAAGGTAGCACCCTTGACTTTCTTACCTGCATTCAGCAATTCCTTGATAGCATTTTTGTCAGGTTTTTTTGTAATTACAAAATATTTCTTAGGCAGCTGATCCTCATCAACAACTACTGAAGGTTGATTTTTTGCCAAATAAACGGTAAAAAGTAACCCCTTAACCTTGTCATGTCCAGTAATTTCAAAAGCTCCTTGTAAGCCAGTTTTAAGCCGCGTGATGTCATTTTCAATTGACTTGCATCGTGCAGTCAGACGATCAATCTCTTCTTTGAGCTGTTTCTTATCAGCTTCTTTATTTTTGATAACCTTGACCGTATTTTCGACTTTCTCCTCGAACTGATCAGTCCAATCAATCGAATCCAAGGTATCAGCTTTTGTTTCTTCGTCTAGCCCTTCCATGTCATTAATTTGTTTAAAAATCCCTGTTAGTTCGTATAAACTAGCCATTTTTTTCTACCTCTCTAATTTTGTTTGTAAGTTTTGTTAGTCCAATACCAGATTTAGTCAAATCAGCGTTGGACGTAAATAGATGATTTTGATTCATTCTAGCAATTTCGTTTTTAGATAAACATGCCAGATTTGAAATATCATAGTTTGTTTTGTCACCATCCAGGAAAACGATTGAGTACCCTTTGGGTATCAGGCCATGATGGTCCTCCCAAACCTTGCGATGTTTCAAAACCCATTGATTAGGTTCCCCAATTTTTTCTTTCGGGTATCCGTCAGTTGTATAGTTGATTGTGCCGACAGGTACATAATTCGGAGGTCGATTACCTTTTTTGAACTGCCCGCTGTTTTTTGGCATATTGGGGTATTTCTTCCCCTTATTGTGGGGAGTCTGACCTTTCTCGAATCTTCCCGTCAAACCACTATGTAGATTATTATTTCTCCGATAACTCTTAATCTGTTTCTCAGTTAGTGATAAGCCAAATTTTTGGTTCATTTTATTTGCGACATCACGAGAAATCTTATTTTTTTGAATTGACACAAGATAATCATGTTGCTCCCTCGTCAGCAATCGGCCTTGATAGATTTTCCCAACTGGTAATCCAAGGCGTTTGCGTACGCCGCCTATTTGAGTCTTGGTATAGTTTGTCCCAAATTTCTCATTTAGTAACCTAGTTACTTCGGGAGTTAATCGACCAGGGCATATTTCATGCATGTACTCCGTGTACTCATCCTTCCAGCAAAGCGATCGGGGCATTGACCTCACCTACCTTGTCTTTGAATTTTTCAGCATCTAACGCCAACTGGCCAGCTTGTAGGATTTGACCTGAGATAGCGACCATTTGTTTCGAGCGCTGCAATTCCACTTTTAATTCATCTGTCGTAAGATCCCTGTCGTCCAACGTTTCTAGTTGGGCAAAAAGAGTATTGGTTAAATCTGTCAATTTATTTCGAACCATTTTAAACTCCTTCTTCTACACCTTTTGCGAGTCCCACAGGTGGTTCTACATCATAAGTAAATTGCTTATCTGAATTTCTCAAGTTTATGCGTGCGATGTTACTTGCTATTCGCTGGCGCTCTTGCTGTTTCATTTCAGCGTGGTCATCTAGTTTATTTACTAGCGACCACAGGATGATTCCAACGATTGTTGCCAGGTAAATGTATTCCATCATTTTGAGTTTTCCTTTTCTTTATAGATTGCCACAATGTTTTCAAGATCAGCAATACGCTGATTGACATTTTGAAGTTTTTCTTGTGTTTCAATCAGTGATTGATTGAGATCCAGAGCGACCACTCTCCAGTTCAGATTGGTTTCTTCGACCTCTTCCGAAAAGTAGTTTTTAATTCTTGTTAGTAGGTTCATCCGACTGACCTCATTTTCTTGCTTTTCACCATTTCTTTTTCCCAAGCTTGAGTCCCACGATATTGTAAGTATTCGTCAAAACCTTTAATCGTGACAAGCTGACCATCATTCCTAAGATGCTTCTGTTGGCTAGGTAGCTTCTTCATCTCGCGTCTCATGTCTCCCGCTTGTCGCTTTGAGCATCCAAAGATGTGTTCTAATTCTTCATCATTAGCAGAGACTTTTTCAATGATCACATCTTTAATTCTTACAATTTCAACTGCTTCCATTTTTGCTCCTTTCGTGATATAATTCAGTTAGTTATTTTGATATGCGCCTGACTTCTGTTAGGTGCTTTTTTTGTGCTACTCAATCCCATAATCTTCAATAACCTGAAGAATGAAACTGTTCGCTCGTGGACCTTTTGTCGTCCCACTTAGAATGTTTGTTACTTCCTGTCGCTTAAAGCCGTAAGCAACCGCTAGAGTTGTCTTTTTAATGCCTTTCTCTTTTAAGAAAGCATTAACCTTTTCACGACCGTTTGCGATATCTGGCATATGCGTTCCTCCTTTTTACACTTTATGTAAATAAGAAACAACTAAATTTTTAACTATTTTTCTGCATTACACTTGACAACTCACACCAAATTGGCTAAAATGAAAGCATAATAAAAACAATGATAAATCTATAAATACCGTTCGCCAAAACATTTTTATAATTTATTTTCTTAGTTGTTTTTTTAGTTATTTCTTACTTACAAAAAACATTTTACACCATTTGGGATAATTAGTCAATCTTTTTACACCAAATTTGTTAAATTTTTTTGTAATGTCTTAGAAAGGTTGATTTAACAATGTTTGAGACATTTGAAAAAATTAAAGAATTAGCAAAAAAGCGTGGAAAAGCTCTTGGGCAAGTCGAAGAAGACTTGGGTTATGGCAGAAATACACTGTATAAGATAAAAAACTCTACGCCAAATGCTGAGCGTATCGCAGAAATTGCTAACTACTTCAACGTATCCACCGATTATTTACTCGGACGGACAGATAATCCTGCTATTGCAAAGGATGACAAGGCAAATGCATATCTTGGTCCAGCTGAGACTGAACTTGTCGCAGCGTTCAGAAATCAGACCCAGAACATGACCGAGGAAGAAAAGGTTCGTTTTAATAAGGCGATTGAAAGCTTGATGGTAACTGCTAAAACCCTGATGGACGATGACAGTAAGTGGAGGTAATTATGGCTAGAGAAATTATTTCCCGTAGACAGTACATCCAACACTGGGATTACGCCGTCCCGGTGATCGAAGCAGTTTCTCGACAGAATAATATTCCACTTGAACAAGTTACTTTTCAGCACATTATCCGTTACTTTGAACAGACTTACAACCTTCATTTTATCTTCTTTGAAAAGGACCCGTTTCCTATGCTTCCTTCAGCCGGTCTACTTGGGTCTGAATACATTAGATATCGAGGGCTTGTCAATCATCCAGATGTTACCTACTTGGATGATATCATCTGTAAACACAATGACGGCTTTACCATTTATAGCAAAGAAAAAGAAAAGTACCTTGTTTATATCAATCAAACACATATCAAAAGACGGGTTATCTTTACCATTTTGCATGAATTAGCCCATATTGCAGCCCATTTTAGCACGGGCCGTTCTGATGAGGTCGCCCTCGCTTGCGCTAACAACTATCAGAGCAATCCGCTAGAAATAGAGGCTAACACCATGGCCTCTCTCTTTTACATCAATAATGAGCGCATGGTCTGGCACCTCAAAAACAAGCACTCATACGAGCAAATTAAACAAGCAAATATAATCAGCGATAACGCCCTTTTTAATCGATTAGTTGATTTTGTTCATTATCGGATATTGAGCTATGATGAATATTTATTGGACGATCAACAGCAACGACGAGCAGCTATTGACCTCGTTACAAAATACAAACAAGGGAACAATATCTTACAACAATATTATAATATTGACGTGTAATGTTAAAAGCAGATGTGATAGCTGGTGCATTGTGGCGAGGTATTGAGAAAAATAAAAACCCATAACCTCGTCGGCTATGGGCAAGAAAAAAGAGCATAAAGATTTTAAATAGTTATTATTTTGGAGGTTATTATGAAATTTTGTCCTGAATGTGGCAATCCAGTAGAAGGTTACAAGTTCTGTCCAAATTGCGGTTATTCTATCGCTAACCAAGAACCGACTGAACAACCTCAGCCCGTCAATAAAACGGCTTCTCCATCACCTGCTCCACGAAGCAGAAAAACGGACAAAATCGGACCACTTGAGATCGATAGATATAATCGTACCTATCGTATTCATGGAGCTCAAAAAGCAAAAGGCTCTTCTGGATTGGTCGGAGGAACAATTAAAGGCTCGGTAAAAGCAGGGCTTGCAATGGGAACGATGGGATTGTCTTTGATACCGTCCTTGATCAAGAAAGATAAGAATGACACAGATTGGTATTCGTTCGAGGATTTAGTATCGTACGAATTGATTATCAATAATCAAACTGTTGTTTCTGGAGGAGTTGGTCAAGCATTGATTGCAGGCGCTATGTTTGGTGCGATTGGCGCTGTCGCAGGCGGTATTGTTGCGAAAAGAAAATCAACTTCTAAAATTTTAAACATGACAGTCCGTGTAACCTCAAATGACTTCACTAAACCAGTCGTATTTATTGACTTGATTAGAAAGCCAGTAAAGAACACTTCGAAAGAATACAAAGAAGCCGTCGAGAACGCTCAGCGAATCATGGGAGCCTTGGATGTTATCGTCCATAATTCATAAATGAAAAAATCCCCACACTCGCAAAGTTTGGCGACTCTGAGTGTGAGGAAATCATGTATAGTAAAAGGCATTAAAAAGCCCTCTTTACTATACCCATTTTATCAAAAAAGTGAGGTAAAATCAATGTGGATGGAAGAATTGCCAAACGGCAAATATAAATTTTTTGAGCGCTACAAAGATCCATATACTGAGAAATTAAAAAAAGTCTCAGTCACGATGGAGAAGAAAACTCCACAAGCAAGAAATCAAGCCGCCATCTTGTTGCAAGAGAAGATAAATCAAAAATTAGGGGAAAAACAACATTCTGTTTCTAATATAACTTTTGAAAAACTATATGAGGAATTTGAGGAAAATTGGAAACATGGTGTTAAAAATTCAACAGTCTATGCTTCAAAAAATGTAAAAAAAGAGATTTTAAAGCAGATAGAGGGCGACTACCTAGTTAGAAATATTGATAGACGTTTATTACAAAAAGTAATAGATCAACTATTACAAGATGGGAGATCTCATAACTATGTTTCTAAAATCAAGTTCAAACTCAATCAGATAATGAAATTCGCGGTCAGAATGAATTACATCGATACAAATGAAATGCTATTTGTTGAAATGCCTAGAAAATTAATTACAACTGACGATCTCAGAAAGAAAAATACAAAATACTTAGATCAAAAAGAGTTTAAGTTATTCATCCAAAATTTAAAAGAAGAGGCTCTATGTGATTATCGAATTACAAAATATATCCGAATAGCTAAAGTTCTTTTTCTTACTGGCATGCGATATGGAGAGCTTGCTGCCTTAAATTATAAGGAGGATATAGATTTTTCTAAAAAGACCATTCACATCAAACATACATACGATTTCAGGCAAAAAGAGAGGACTACACCAAAGACAATCAAGTCCGATAGGGTTATAACAGCACCTCAAAAAGTGTTAGACATCATCAAAGAGCAGATAATAGAGAATGCGACAAATGGATTTGATACAGATTTTATTTTTATAAATACTTTAGGAGAGCCAATAACAAATGCCCGGGTTATTGGTGCATTGAAAAGACATGGCCAGAAAATTGGCATAGATAAGAACATCACTACACATATGTTCAGACACTCTCATATATCCCTACTTGCTGAATTAGGTATCCCCTTGACTGCCATCATGGATAGAGTAGGACATAGTGACTCAAAGACCACACTAGAGATTTATTCCCATGTCACTCAAAAAATGGTATCAGACATATCTAGCAAGTTAGACAAGATAAAATTTTAATTCTGCCCCTCGTCTGCCCCTTTTTATCACATAAGACAAACAAAAACCCCTTAAAGTGTTGATTTTAAAGGGTTTTTAAAGTGCACGAAAAAAGAGCACACAATTCACATCGCTTAGGGCTGCTGGATTCCTCCCCTGACCCGCTTCACGCAGAACTGTTGCTCCACTATTCATTATACCACATTCCCCTCTGTTTTTAAAGAGAAATTATTTTTTCCGTCGATTTCGGAAAAAGTCCTGCATAATCGCTGCACAGTCATCTTCCAAAATTCCCGTTTCTACCTCTACACGATGATTGAGACGCTCATCTGTCAAAATATCGTACAAGCTTCCAGCTGCACCAAATTTCTGATTCTTAGCCCCGTAGACTACCTTTGGAATACGGGCAAGCCCAATCGCCCCGCTACACATGACACAAGGCTCAATGGTCACAAAAAGCGTACAATCGAGCAGGCGCCAGCTCTCCTCACTCACATTCGCATTCTCTATAGCCATGATTTCTGCATGCATGACCGCCCGTTGCAACTCCTCGCGCGCATTATGCCCCCTACCAATGATTTCTCCATCCTTGACAATCACACAACCAATTGGAATTTCATCGTGTTCTAAGGCAATCTCAGCCTCTCTCAAAGCCTCTCTCATAAAGGCTTCTTTTTCTTCAACTGTATAATTCATCGTTTTTCTCTTTTCCTACTTTTCGATTTTATTATTATATCATGATTCTCAACACAAAAAAAGCCACCGAATGCGGTGACTTAATAGGGAGATTATTATGAAAAAGAAAAGTTTAGGATATTTGTTACAACAAGTTAGGAGGTCTTCTTGTAACTGTCTATAGTATACCCAACCTGTCTTAAACTAATCTTAAAAATCTCCTATGACCAAACACTTTCTAAAATATTGGTTTGTTCACGACCAGGACCTACTGAGAAAGTTGAGATACGAACACCAACCAACTCGCTTACACGACGAACATAATTACGCGCATTCTCAGGAAGATCTTCCAAATTACGAACCCCAGTGATGTCTTCTGACCAACCTGGCAATTCCTCGTAGATTGGTTTGCAGCGTTTCAACTGCTCAAGACTAGCAGGATAGTAATCAATACGTTGACCATCAAGATCATAGGCCACACATATTTTCACAGTATCCAAACCACTCAAAACATCGATAGAGTTCAATGAAAGATTGGTAATACCAGATACACGGCGGCTGTGACGCATTACAACTGAGTCAAACCAACCCACACGACGTGGACGACCAGTTGTTGTACCATATTCATGACCTACTTCACGGATGCGATCTCCCACTTCATCAAACAATTCAGTTGGGAAAGGTCCGTCCCCTACACGACTCGTATAAGCTTTACATACACCTACAACCTTGTCAATCTTACTTGGACCAACACCAGACCCAATTGTCACACCACCAGCGACAGGGTTTGACGACGTAACAAATGGATACGTACCTTGGTCGATATCTAGCATAACACCTTGCGCACCTTCAAACAGCACACGTTTGCCATTATCAAGCGCATCATTCAAGATAACGGATGTATCTGTCACGTATTGCTTGATTTGTTGACCATACTCATAGTATTCTTCAAAAATATCGTCAACTGAAATAGGGGTACTATCATATAATTTTTCAAACAAACGATTCTTCTCCGCAAGATTGCGTTCCAAACGTTCACGGAAAATATCCTTATCCAAAAGATCTGCAATACGAATTCCAACACGAGCAGCCTTGTCCATATATGCTGGACCGATTCCCTTGATTGTAGTACCAATCTTATTGTCACCCTTAGCTTCTTCCTGCAAGCGATCCAACTCAATGTGATAAGGCAAAATAACATGCGCACGATCAGAAATACGCAAGTTATCAGTTGTCACACCTTCCTCATGAAGATAAGTCAACTCTTTCACAAGGGATTTTGGATTCACGACCATCCCATTCCCAATAACAGAGATTTTTTCAGGAAAGAAAATTCCAGATGGAATCAAGTGCAACTTAAATTTCTTACCATCGATCACAATCGTGTGACCAGCATTATCACCACCTTGATAACGAGCAATTACCTCTGCATTAGCAGAAAGAAAATCTGTAATTTTCCCTTTACCTTCATCACCCCACTGGGTACCTACAACAACAACTGAAGTCATAATAAAATTCGTCTGAGCTACTAGGAGCTCGTCCTTTCTCATATACATGGCAGGAATTTCACCCACAATTATATCTTACAATTTATTATAAGAAAAAAACACTATTTTATCAAGAAGAAACAGTAGAAAAGATTTGGAAATTCTTTCATTTCTAAATATAAAAACCTTTGATTATAAGCTAATTCTATATTTTTTAAAATATATCCACAACAATCGTTCGTAATTATGATATAGATACTTCCTATTGGATGAGAGTTGTACCACCTTGCAGTAATTTCTCTAGATATAGACGATAAGCTGTTCTAAAGTGATATAGAGAAAAGTCCCTATCACTTTTAATTTTAAATCGGATTAAGTAATATAGTAAAAAACGGAGATGAAGTGATTCCCACTCTGAACAACTCTGGCCTAAAGAGGCATATTCTTGTTCAACTAGTTTCAAAAAGACAAATGCTCGATCATAAAATTTCTGAAGCATATAAAAATTCCCTTTCTTATTAGTAACACTAGTCTAACAAAAAAAGGAACTAAAAAAGCTTCAAATCCTATAAAAGAAGAATTTAAAGCTAAACGAACTATAAATAAAATAAAGAGGTAATTACAGATTTAAAAATTAAAATTTGAAATTTCAACAATCCACTATATTTATAAATAAAAAAACGCTCAATTGAACGTTTCAATCTATACTCCGCCAGTAGGACTCGAACCTACGACATCATGATTAACAGTCATGCGCTACTACCAACTGAGCTATGGCGGATA